>PMIV01000155.1:22843-34298 GCA_003158355.1 Anaerolineaceae bacterium | reverse complement strand
GTCGCCGGGTTGGAAGATGCCTTCGATTTCGGCTTTGGTGCCATAGACCTTGGCTTCTTTGCGCGGATAGATCATCGGCCAGCCGCTTTGCAGGCTGATGGCCGTGGCAATGGGCATGGCCGCATAAGGTAGCGCAGCCAGGCAGTCAAACTTCAACTGGCGCAATACCGGGATGTAAGCAGAAGCAACTTCAGCCAGCACATCCGGCAAAGAGGTCAGCCGGCGCATATCAATGTAGATCGGGGATTTAATTCCCGATTTGAGGGTGAAATTACCAAAACGGACGCAATCAGCTTTGAGAAGACCTTCTGCCAGCGCAGCAGATAAGGTCAGATGCTCTGTTTCTACCGGTTCCTTTACCAGGTCTTTGCGCGCATTGCGGATCGCCTGGGTCAATTCAAGAGCAGCCAGGTGCGGGTCACTGGCACGCGAAATCACGCGGGAAGCCGGTAAAAGCAGCCCCAATCCGTCGCTGCGCAGCCCGGCCAACAAAGCCTGTTTGAGGTCTCCTCCCTGCGTGCCGACACCGGGCGCCAAAATCCACAATTGCGGAGCCAGTGCGCGCACTCTGCGTAAAGCAGATGGGAAGGTAGCACCAACCACCAGGCCGACATTATCCTGCTCATTCCACTCTTCGACCAATAAGGCTACTTTTTCATATAACATCAGCGGNNNNGCCGTAGAAGCAATGTCACCGCGTTTGGCGTCCAGAATCACCGGAATACCATCGGGAATTGCTGCGATCACCTTTTCCAACGCCCGCCAGCCTTCGGCTCCATAGGCTTCGAAGAATGCGGCATTGGGTTTATAAGCTACCGCCAGATCCTGGGTGGCAGCGATCAAGCGCAGGCAAAAATCGAGGGCTGCGGCTGCGGTATTTTCACTCAGGTCAGCGGGATGCGGGTCAAGTCCAACGCAAAGCAGTGAATCCAGTTTACGAGCACGAGCTTCCAGTGTGGAGAAAAATGAAGGTGTCATGTTTTTCTCTTTCGGTCTCCTTTAGGCTTTCCCAAGAACCAGTGCCAATAAGGCCATGCGCACATATAAACCATATTCCATCTGGCGAAAATATGCGGCGCGCGGATCGCTGTCAAATTCCATACTGATCTCACCCACGCGCGGTAAGGGATGCATCACAATCATATCATCCTTCGCCCGTGTCATCAGTTCTGGTGTGATCACGTAAGAACCCTTTACTTTCTCGTAAACTTCCGGGTCCTCGAAGCGTTCTTTTTGCACGCGAGTGACATATAAAACATCGGTCTCTGGCAAGACTTTGGCCAGGTCGGTGGTTACGGTCTGGGAGATATTCTTTGCATTGACTTCTTCAATCACCTCAGCAGGCATGGGCAGGATTTCTGGTGAAACATAGTTGAGCCGGACGTTGTAAAGTGTGAGCAGGCGTGCCAGCGAATGAACTGTGCGGCCGTATTTTAGGTCACCCAGCATGGTAATGGTCAGGCCATCCACATGACCCAGTTCTTCCAGTATAGTGAAGAGGTCCAGAAGCGCCTGTGTGGGATGTTCCCCGGTGCCATCGCCGGCATTGATGATGGGTTTACGCGCGTATTTGGCAGCCAATGCAGCCGAGCCGGTCTCAGGGTGGCGGATGACGATCACATCCGAGTAACATTCCAGAGTGCGAATGGTATCGGGCAGGGACTCGCCCTTGGAAACTGAAGAATAGCGAACATCATTGATCGGGATAACGCTGCCGCCCAATCTTTCCATAGCGGCGGTGAAGGAGGAAGAGGTACGGGTGGAAGGCTCATAAAAAAGGTTGGTGAGAATTTTCCCTTTGAGCAGATCAAATGTGCCCACGCGGCGTACCATTTCTTCCATTTCATGTGCCACTTCGAAAATAAAGGTCAGGTCAGCGCGGTTGAATTGTTTGACGGAAAGGATGTTTTTACCGTAATAAGTGCCATCCTGGCGGTCACCAAAAGGCAGATGAGGATTGGACTGGCGAATAATGGAATTGTGTAGTGTCATTGTTTTCTCCTATATAAAAATAATTTAATTTTTATGGCTGCGGATATTGCGGCCTGAGCCGGGCGCTGCAATCACCTGCCCGTCTCGGTAGGCTTCAGCTCCGCGTAAAAATACACTCTTCACTTGCCCCTGAACACTCATACCTTCAAAAGGCGTCCAGGCGCAGCGGGAATGGAAATCAGCAGCATGGATCTCCCAGCGAGCATCCGGGTCTACTTCCACCCAGGTATCGGGTTGAGGCGCCAAATGAAAGATGCGCCGGGGATTCATGACACAGCGTAAAATGATGTCTTCGATGCTGAGACGGCCTTCTTTGACTGCGGTCAGGTAGAGCGGCAGTGCTGTTTCCAGGCCGGGAAAACCAGGAGGCGGCGTTACACTGTCTTTTTCTGCAAGCGTATGCGGAGCATGGTCGCTGGCAAAGCAGTCGATGACATCCAAATTATCCCAAAGAGCTTGTTGATCAGCCGCGCTGGCCAGCACCGGGCGTACTTCAGCCCGCCCAGCGCCGATTGAAGGGATATCCGCTTCACTAAGAAAGAGATGATGGGGGGTGACTTCACAGGTGACTGGTACGCCCTTTTCTTTTGCGGCACGGATGAGCAAGATCTCTTCGCGGCGCGAGACATGGCAAAGGTGAATGGGGCGATTCACCAGCTCAGCCAGAAGGATGGCAGCAGCCAGCGTACGCCCTTCTGCATGGATAGCGATAGGAGCATTACGCGGCCAAGAGCTGAAGTGTTCCTTCCACAGTGTCATGTCATCCAGGCAAAGTGGACCGTAGGTTTGATCGAGATACATTTTAAGGCCTGCCGCTCGCCCGGCCAGGGAGGATATGGAAGCTGCATTCTCTGCGCCAGCTCCCAAATACTGGGCGTAGTCGCAGCGTGCTTTTTGGGCAGCGATCTGCAGCACCGAGGATAATGCCTCGCTATCACAGACCGGTGGATTTGTGTTGGGCATTGCCAGCACCAGAGAGAAACCGCCTGCCAGAGCGGCGGCTGTACCACTATCCCAATCTTCTTTATGGGTAGCACCCGGTTCGCGTAAATGCACATGCGTATCAATTAACCCTGGTAAGCGCAACATTTTCTTTTCCTTTTGTAAACAGACAAAAAAAGAGAGCCTCGAAAGGCTCTCAAAAAGTCGAAATAAAGATTAAATTTTTGTCGGAAGTTGTTGAAGCTTCCGATTTATTATTTATTTTGAAGGGTCTGCTGTTATCTCTCATGTCTAGACAATTCTATTCAGCTTTGCTATTCTGTCAAGGGAGCATTTTAAATTCGTGCTTTTTGCCCAGATCGTCCTTATTGAAAAAAATGATATCGCAGCCGATATTTTTTCCGTGAATCAGGTGCGCTTGAACGGAATCAATTCCGTAAGGGCTGATATACTAGTATTAGAACAAGTTCAATTTCAGGACTTCACCTATGAGTGTATACGATAATTACCAATCTCCCTTTAGCTGGCGTTACGGATCAGAAGAAATGCGCTCGATCTGGAGCGAAACCAACAAACGCAAACTGTGGCGACGCATTTGGGTAGCGTTGGCACAGGTTCAATCTGAATTTGGCCTGGTCACCGGCCAACAGGTAAGCGAGCTCAAGGCGAATGCCAATGAGATCGATATCGAAACCGCTCTTAAGATCGAAGCCGAAATTCATCACGACCTGATGGCTGAGCTGAAGACCTTCGCTGCACAATGTCCGAGCGCGGGCGGAGTGATCCACCTGGGCGCCACCTCAATGGATGTGGAAGACAACGCTGACGTCTTGCGAATGCGCAGCGCATTGGACCATGTGCTTAACGAGCTTGGAACTCTGCTGCTTGCTCTGGCTGATCGTATGGATGAAACCGCTGAACTTCCGATCATGGCCTATACCCATTTGCAGCCGGCCGAACCTTCTACCCTGGGTTACCGCCTCGCGGTCATTGCTCAGGACCTGTTTGAGGACTGGTCAGCTCTACAAGAACTGCGAGCGAATCTGCGCGGTAAGGGCTTCAAGGGTGCAGTGGGCACCGCCGCCGCCTATTTTGATCTGCTTGGGTCTGATCACTTTGCCCAATTCGAAAACCATCTGAGTGCCGAACTGGATCTGCCCTTTTATCCGATCAGCACACAGACCTGCACCCGTAAACAAGATTATTACGTCCTCAGCGCCCTGGCCGGGCTGGGTGCTACCCTGCATAAATTTGCCTTTGATCTAAGGGTGCTGCAATCCCCTTCGATCGGGGAGATCAGTGAATATTTCAGCGAAAAACAGGTGGGATCCTCCGCGATGCCTTTCAAACGCAATCCGATTAACGCCGAAAAAATTGATTCGCTGGCGCGCCAACTGGCAGCCTATCCGCAAATCGCCTGGCAAAACGCTGCCACGAATCTGCTCGAGCGCACCCTGGACGACAGCGCCAACCGCCGCACCATTTTACCGGAATCTTTCTTGATCTGCGATGAAATGCTGCGCGTGATGACCCGCCTGGTGAGGAACATGAACATCAATTTTGAAGCTATTCAAAAGAATCTGCTCATCTACGCTCCGTTTGCCTGCACCGAGCGCATTATGATGGCTCTCAATAAAAAAGGCGCCAACCGTCAGGAAACCCATGAACGGCTGCGCAACCTGGCCATGAATGCCTGGCAGGTCGTGCAAAGGGGGAATAAAAATCCTCTAATTACACTGCTGCAGAGCGATGAGTACCTGCTGCAATATCTCACTCCAACAGAGATTGAGCAGCTTTCGCAAGTTTCAACTTATACGGGGATCGCTCCTGCTGCATGCCGGGAGCTTTCATCCCGCATCCGTCAGCAAATTGTTTGATACAATTAATAAAACGAATCGCCTTGAAAAAGTTGAAAAACTCCTTTGATTTTGATAAAATGTTGTCTAGACAAGCTGCCAATTTGCTAGTAAAATAAAAACATTATAATTTCAGCCAAGAGGATAACCATTCATGAAAATAAACGGCTCATCAGCAGTTTATCGTTTTGTTATTAAACAAAATACTGCCAATGACCCCCGCTCCAGCGGTTACCTCTCAGACACCCTATCTCTCGGAATCCATCAAATACAAGAAATCCAATGCCAGGACCTCTACTTTTTGCGGGGGCGGATCGACCCGGAGCAAGCGGCGCTGCTCGCCAACCAACTACTGCACGACCCCGTCACCCAGTCCGTCGAAACCACCCTCCTCGAAAACCCCACCCACCCCAATACAACAACTAAAAAACCGCTTTCATCTTTACAAATTATCGAGGTAGCCTACCGCCCGGGTGTTACCGACTCCGTGGCAGAGCAAATCCAGCGCGCTGCCCGCATCCTCGGAATCTCTACTATAAACGCCGCCTCAACAGGGCTGCGTTTTGTGATTAAAGGGCAGGAGTTATCGGAATCCCTGCTGCAGGAACTGGCCAAACGACTTTTGTCCAACCCTGTCATCCAATATTTCACTCTGGGTGAAATTTTCCCTGCATTTTCTGAAACCGCCAAGAAGAATGACCTGGTAGAAAGATTTAACTTTCGTGACATGGATGATGAAGACTTGCTACGGCTTTCCACTGAGCGCAGAGCAGCTCTGAATTTGACCGAAATGCAAACAATCCGCAGCTACTGCCAGCAGGAAAAGCGTGATCTCTCCGACATTGAATTTGAAATGCTGGCACAGACCTGGAGTGAGCATTGCGTTCATAAAACGTTTAAATCTCAGGTAACTGTTGAACAGAATGATCCCTCCGCCCGCTCCTTCCCCAAAGAATATGAGCACCTTTTCAATCAGACCATCCGCGCAGCCACACAACAAGTCTCCGCGCCCTGGGTGTTATCCGCTTTTACAGAAAACGCCGGTATCGTTGAATTTGACGGCACAAACGAAATTTCATTTAAAGTAGAGACTCATAATCACCCCTCTGCCATCGAGCCCTTTGGCGGCGCCAACACAGGCATCGGCGGCGTCATTCGCGATATTATCGGCGTGTCCGCCAAACCCATTGCCTCCACGGATATTCTCTGCTTTGGCCCCTCGGATATGCGCATGGAAGATCTGCCCGATGGTGTCATCCATCCGCGGCGCATTGCATCAGGCGTGATCGCCGGCATTCAGGATTACGGCAACAAGATGGGCATTCCCACGGTCAACGGTGCCATCTGGTACGACCCCGGTTACACAGCCAACCCCCTCGTCTTCTGCGGCAGCATTGGCATTGCCCCGCGCGGAGCGAACCCCCACGACATAACCAGCGGCGATCATATCATAGTGCTGGGCGGCCGCACCGGACGCGACGGCCTGCGCGGTGCCACCTTCTCTTCCATGACCATGAATGCGCAGACCGGCGAGGTCTCTGGCGCTTCGGTGCAAATCGGCGCACCGGTCGTCGAAAAAGGTCTGGTGGATGTACTGATGCTGGCCAGGGATCAACATCTGTACCATGCCATCACAGATTGCGGCGCCGGCGGGCTCTCCTCTGCCGTGGGTGAGATCGTTTCAGAAACCGGGGGGGATGTACAGTTAGCCGATGTGCCCCTCAAATATCCCGGCCTGGCTCCCTGGGAGATCTGGCTTTCNNTGCGCTCGCTTTGCGGCCAGTACGAAGTGGAAATGACCGATATCGGCGTATTCAACCGAAGTAATCGACTCAGAATTTTCTACGGTGAGAAGCTGGTGCTGGACCTGGAAAATCAATTCCTTCATCATGGGCTGCCGCAGAGACATTATTCAGCCCAGATCATCCCGCAGCGTTTTAAACCCGGTGAACAAAACCCGTTGTCTCGCAGCCAGAATATTGATCGTAATGTCACCCTGTTGCGCTTGCTGGCTCATGCCAACATTGCCTCCAAGGAACAGGTGATCCGTGATTATGACCATGAAGTTCAGGGCGGTACGGTGGTCAAACCCTTGTGCGGTATTCAGCACGACGGTCCCTCAGACGGCAGCGTGATCAAGCCCCTGCTCAGTCAAACAAAAGACGCCTTCGTGCTCTCGAACGGCTTGAACCCAGAATATGGCAAGCTGGATCCCTATCAAATGACGCTGTTGGTGATCGACGAAGCCATTCGCAATGCCGTTGCCTGCGGAGCCGACCCCGACCGCATTGCCCTGTTGGACAATTTTTGTTGGGGCGATCCAAATCGTCCCGAAATTATGGGCGATCTGGTGCAGGCGGCTCAGGCTTGTTACGATGGCGCGTTGCGTTACCACGCCCCCTTTATCTCCGGGAAAGATTCATTCAATAACGAATACCTCGGTTCTGACGGCAAAATCCAAGCCATCCCTCCCACCCTGCTGATCTCAGCGTTAGGTTGGATGCCGGATTGGGAGCAAGCCCTGACCATGGATCTCAAGCAAGCCGGTGACCTGCTTTATTTGGTCGGTAGTTTCAAACCAGCCTTCGGTGGCAGCCATTTCAACCTGGTGAATTCAAATTCCGCAATTGAAGAAAGCGTTCCGCTTTGCAGCGAGACGAATCCGCAGCTTTACCGCACTTTCTATCATGCCGTGCAGCAGCGTCTGGTCATTGCCTGTCATGATCTGAGCGAAGGTGGGTTGGCCGTCTCCATCGCTGAGATGATGATCGCCGGCCGTCTGGGTACCAGCCTTGAATTGGGTGCCAATCCTGATCCATTGAGGACCTTATTCGGTGAAACAGCGGGCTGCCTGCTCGTGGAAGTTTCCCCTCAAAATAAAATTGCATTCGAAGCGATCATGGAGAACCTGCCCTGCCGTTTATTGGGAACCGTTGAGACCGACCCAACCTTACATGCGGCAAACCAAGGGGCAGCATTGATGGATGTTGAGCTTCCCGCGCTTGTCAAAGCCTGGAAAGACCGCGTGATCGAGGGAGGCCAGGGATGAAACCAAGAGCATTGATCCTCTTTGCCCAGGGTACCAACCGCGACGGCGATGCGGCACACGCGCTCGAACTTGCCGGCGGGCAAGCGCAGGTCATTCCCTTAAAAACCCTCCGCGAACAAAAGATCGCCTGGTCAGATTACCAGATGTTGGTCTTACCGGGCGGATTCTCTTATGCGGACGCGCTCGGCGCCGGTAAACTCCTGGCCTTGGATCTTTCGCATTACTTTCTCGATGAGGTGCAATCCTTTGTGTCTGCCGGTAAACCCGTCATCGGGATTTGCAACGGTTTTCAGGCCTTAATTAAATCCGGTATCCTGCCCGATTCCCGCGCTGCAAATGAACCGGCCTGGGCTACTTTAACCTATAATCAGGGCAACCACTTTGAGTGCCGTTGGGTAAGCCTCGAACCGAGTTCACAAAAATGCCTCTGGACGCGTGGATTGACCCAAACGATCGATTGCCCGGTGGCTCATGGGGAAGGAAACTTNNCAATCCGAATGGCTCCATCTTGGATATCGCCGGCATCTGCAACGCACAGGGCAACGTGCTGGGGTTGATGCCCCACCCTGAAGATCATGTCTATCCGTTCCAAACCCCGGATCGCATTCACCGACCGGGCCATTTTGGATTACCGCTATTTATTAACGGGGTTCGTCACGCCGCTGATTGTTAACAGGAGTTGAAAACCATGTTGAGTGCAGAGAACATAATACGAATACTGCCCCAGGCTTATGAAAGCAGCGACCTGCCTCTTGCCAACCGCAAGAGCGGCAAAGTGCGCGATTGGTACGACCTGCCCGGGCAGCGCCGTCTGCTTATCACCACCGACCGCCTCTCCGCCTTCGACCGCAGCCTGGCCATTGTTCCGTATAAAGGTCAGGTGCTCAACCAACTTTCTGCCTGGTGGTTCGGGAAAACCGCCGATGTGATCTCGAATCATCTCCTCGCCATCCCCGACCCCAACGCAGCCGTGGTCACAGAAGTGAAGCCCTTCCCTGTTGAAGTGATCGTACGCGGGTATATCACCGGCGTTACCGAAACAGCCCTGTGGCGTCGCTATGAGCTTGGCGAACGAAATATCTACGGCTATACCTTTGCATCTGGCCTCAAGAAAAATCAACAGTTACCCGAACCCATCATCACACCCACCACCAAAGGCGGGATCACCGGACATGATGAACGGCTGACCTGTGCCGAGGTGGTCGAAAAAGGGTTCTTGGATGTAAAAAGTTGGGAGAAGATCCAGGCTTCTGCACTGGCAATTTTCAAACGCGGACAACAAATTGCGCTCTCTGCCGGGATGATCCTTGTCGATACCAAATATGAGTTTGGCCTGTCTGCTGACGGCCAGATCATGTTGATCGATGAGGTGCATACACCAGATTCCTCGCGCTTCTGGAAAACAGACACCTATTCTGAACGCTTTGAGTCCGGGGAGGAACCTGAGAATTTCGATAAGGAATTCATCCGCAGATACTATGCTGATCTGGGGTATCGCGGCGAAGGTGAACCACCCGCAGTAAAACCCGAATTATGGGTTCGGGCAGCGCAGCGGTATATCCAGATCTATGAACTGCTTACCGGGCTCACCTTCGAACCGGGGGACTATCCGGTTTATCCGCGTCTGGTGAATCATTTGCGTGAGAAAGGATTCATTTCGTGAGCCCTTTGCTGGTCATCCTGATGGGATCGAAATCCGACCTACCCTTCGCCAAAAAAATTGCTGAAGCCGCCCAACCTTTTGGCTTTGAAGTTGTAATGCGCATCGCCTCCGCTCACAAAACGGCTGCCCATGCGCTCAAGCTGCTGCAGCAGTATGAAACCGATACCCGCCCTAAGGTATATATCACCATTGCCGGCAGGAGCAATGCGCTTTCTGGTTTTACCGACGGCGCCGTGCTGGCCCCCGTGATCGCCTGTCCGCCTTACTCAGAAGCTTTTTCCGGAGCAGATATTTTTTCCTCCCTGCGTATGCCTTCCGGTATCGCCCCGGCAGTTGTGCTCGAGCCCGCCAACGCGGCTCTATTGGCAGCTAAAATCATTGCCGTTGCAGACCCCGAAATGCGTGAAGCAGTTAAAGCCTATCAAGCCAAAATGCAAAAAGACATCCTCACGGATGACCAAGAGATTCAAACCTTATAGTTTTCTCTTCGTTTATTGATTCCATTACTCCGGTTTGAACTCATTAATAAATCAAAACAATTGAAAGAGTAAATATGGATTGGGAAGATTCTCCAAAAGAAGAATGTGGTGTTTTAGGAATATTTGCTCCCGGCGAGGATGTGGCGCGCATGGCGTTCTTTGGACTTTTCGCCCTGCAGCACCGCGGGCAGGAAGCCGCCGGTATTGCAGTCTCAGATGGAAACGTCATCCGTCTAAAAAAGGATGTCGGGCTGGTTTCACAGGTCTTCGATCCGCAAACACTCTCCAAAATGCAGGGCGATTATGTCATCGGCCACACCCGATATTCCACTACTGGGTCTTCCTCCGCCACGAATGCCCAACCTTTTATGATCGATACCCAATACGGCTCGCTGGCGTTGGCTCACAACGGCAATCTGGTGAATGCTGCCGAATTACGCGCCAAACTAATGCAGCAAGGGGTCGGCATGTCTTCCACCTCCGATACTGAAGTGATGATCATGACCCTGGCCTGTTCCAAGGGCAGTACCTGGTTTGAGCGCTTACACGACGCCATTCAAAATTGGGTGGGGGCTTATTCTTTGGTGGTGTTGACCCGTAATCAAGTGTTTGCCGTGCGCGACCCGTGGGGATTTCGACCGTTGAGTATTGGCATGCTGCCCAACAATATGGGTCATGTGGTTGCTTCGGAATACGGCGCGCTGCACACCCTTGGCTGCATCGCCTGCCGTGAAGTCCAACCCGGTGAAATCGTATCGCTCAGCAACAATGCCCTCACCGTCTATCAGGCTTTCAAACCGCAGGAACAAACCGCCTTCTGTACATTTGAGCACATCTATTTTTCCCGTCCGGATAATATTTGGGATGGAAAGAATATTCATCTGGTTCGTCAGCGGTTGGGTGCAAATCTGGCAGCCGAATCACCCGTTGAAGCAGATGTGGTCATTTCCGTTCCCGATTCGTCAGTTCCTGCTGCCATCGGCTATGCTGCAGCTTCCGGCATTCCATACAACGAAGGCTTTATTAAGAATCGCTACATTGGCCGNNTGGTTGATGACTCCATCGTCCGCGGCAACACCTCCGGACCGCTCATCCAACTGCTGAAAAATGCAGGAGCCAAAGAAGTACATTTACGCATTACCTGCCCACCCATTATGCACCCCTGCTTTATGGGTGTGGATATGGGCAGTTACGATGAGTTGATCGCAGCGCATCTGACCATTCCACAAATATGCGAGAAGGTTGGCGCTGATTCACTGGCTTTTCTCTCACTTGAAAAAATGATGTCTGCCATTGGCAGCTCACACGGGTATTGCAATGCCTGCTTTACCGGTAAATATCCGTTGCCCGTGCCGGAAGGGATCACAAAAACTTGTTTTGAGGTTCCTCAAGCATGTTAAAAAGGGATCAATCAATGAATGTATTACTGATCGGTTCAGGAGGACGTGAACATGCCATTGCCTGGAAGCTCAAC
>PMIV01000155.1:0-22812 GCA_003158355.1 Anaerolineaceae bacterium | reverse complement strand
GCTTTGGCCGCCGGAGTGAGCGATGGGCTGCGCGCTCAGGGGATTGCAGTCTTTGGGCCTTCGCAAGCGGCCGCCCAGATCGAATCTTCCAAATGTTTTTCGAAACAATTCATGCAGCGTCATCATATCCCCACTGCCCGTTTTGCTGTTTTTGCTGACTATCAAAAAGCCTGTGAGCATCTGCGCTCGATGACTTATCCAATTGTGATCAAAGCATCCGGTCTGGCTGCTGGGAAAGGGGTGATCCTGCCGGATTCTCTGGAAGAAGGGCTAACCACTTTGCAGGAGATCATGGTCGGCAGGCAATTCGGTGAAGCCGGGGAGGAAGTTGTCATCGAGGAGCGATTGCAAGGGGAAGAAGTTTCTTTGTTGGCTTTTTGCGACGGTCAAACTCTTTCGGTAATGCCGCCCGCTCAAGATCACAAACGTTTGCTGGATAACGATGAAGGACCCAACACCGGCGGCATGGGTACCTATGCCCCTGCCCACTGTCTGACCCAGGATCAAATCAAGAACACGATCAAGGCTATCTTGCAGCCAACTGTTGACGGGCTGCGAAAAGAAGGTTCCCCCTATGTCGGGGTCCTATATGCAGGTCTGATGTTGACTGATGATGGAATAAAAACACTTGAGTTTAATGCTCGTTTTGGGGACCCTGAGACCCAGGTAATCTTGCCTTTGTTGAAATCTGACCTGTTGGAAATTTTTACTGCCTGTACACGGGGTACTTTAAATGAAACACAGATCCAATGGAACAAAGATACAGCAGTCTGTGTAGTGCTGGCTTCAGGCGGATATCCGGGGAAATTCCAGACCGGCTATCCCATTAGCGGGTTGGATGCGTCTCTGCAAAACGGCATGGTCTTCCATGCCAGCACTCGTCTGGATGGAGTACGCACGCTTAATTCAGGTGGCCGCGTTCTTGGGGTTACCTGCTGGAATTCCACATTGGGTTCTGCTATTGAGGACGCTTATTCGGCCGTGTCTCGAATTACCTTTACTGGCATGCAGTACCGCCGCGACATCGCGCAAAAAGGATTGAGGAGCGCCAACAAAGCAAGTACTTATCAAAGTGCGGGGGTGGATATTGATGCCGGGAACCGTGCTGTGTATTTAATGAAAGAAACGGTTCAATCGACGTACAATGAGCGTGTACTGGCAGGGATCGGCTCTTTTGGCGGATTGTTTGATGCCTCGAATCTGGGAGAGAACCCCGTCCTCGTCGCTTCCACCGACGGCGTGGGGACGAAAGTTGAACTGGCTGCGCGCCTGGGGCGCCTGGCCGGGGTCGGGGAAGATATCGTCAATCATTGTATTAATGACATCCTCGTGCAGGGAGCCAGCCCGCTGTTCTTCCTCGATTATTTCGCAACCGCAAAATTAAAACCGGAACTGGTCGCCGAAATTGTCAGCGGAATGGCTTCTGCCTGCCGCCTTGCAGGCTGCGCTCTGTTAGGTGGGGAGACTGCCGAAATGCCGGGAGTCTATCAGAACCAGACCTTCGACGTGGCTGGAACAATCGTGGGGCTGGTAGAACGCAAGAATATTCTTCCCAACCTTTCTATCATGCAGCCGGGTGATCTATTGTTAGGGTTTGCCTCGAGCGGACCGCACACCAATGGGTATTCGCTGATCCGCAAGATCTGCCGGGATGAAGACCTGTTGGTCTACCGCCAGGAACTCAAATCCAATCTGGCTGATGCGCTGCTGGCTCCTCACCGCTCGTATCTGAATATTCTCAAGCCAGCGATCTCTTATTTCAAAGGATTATCTCACATCACCGGCGGAGGATTCATCGAAAATATTCCCCGCTCTCTGCCAGAAAATTTGCAGCCTGTCATTGATCTCTCATCCTGGCCTGTTCCTTCCATATATAATTGGCTTCAGGCTCAAGGCGAAATTGACTTGATGGAAATGTTCCACGTTTTCAATATGGGCATTGGGATGGTGGCAGTGATCAGCCCGGAGAACTTGCCCACTATTCGTTCTATTATCCCGGAACCCCTATGGGTGATCGGCGAACTCCAACCAGGCCCTCGTGCCCAGGTGTTGATCCGATGAAACAAGCAGCGATCGTGGTGTTGATCTCCGGTAACGGCAGTAATTTGCAGGCACTCATCGATGCAGCTCGTAATGATAAACTAAACGTCAAGATTCAAGCCGTGATTTCCAACACCAAAGAGGCTTACGGCCTGGAAAGGGCCAGAACGGCGGGCATTCCAGCCCTGGTAAAACCAAAATTAAAAACACAGGAACGCGAAGCCTACGATGCCGAACTGGCAGATTTGGTGATGTCCTACCATCCCAACCTGGTGATCCTGGCCGGCTGGATGCGCATTTTAAGCATGGCTTTTATCAGCCATTTTCCAGGCCGCATCCTCAACCTTCACCCTGCTTTGCCCGGAACCTTCCCCGGTGTCGAAGCCATCGAACGTGCTTATGATGCCTATCAGCACGGTGAAATCCGCTGCACAGGTGTAATGGTTCATCTCGTTCCAGATGAAGGCATAGACCTGGGTCCTGTACTAGCGCAAAGAACAGTCGAGATCAAGCCAAAGGACACCCTTCAAGACTTGCAAAAAAGAGTCCATCTTTGCGAACATCAATTGCTAATTGAAACTATTGCTCATCAAATTCTTGAAATGGAGGAATCTCATGCCTAAAGCGTTAATTTCAGTTTATGATAAATCCGGATTGGTGGAATTCGCCGGTGGACTCGTTTCTCTCGGTTGGGAATTGCTGGCATCAGGCGGCACCGCCAAATTATTACTGCAAAACAATTTAAAGGTCACAGAAGTGGCCGACTACACCGGTTCACCAGAAATTCTGGGCGGACGGGTGAAGACTTTGCACCCGGCCATTCACGGTGGAATATTGGCCCGCAACACCCCAGAGGACTTCGCTCAGCTCAAATCGCTCGGCTGGGCACCCATCGACCTCGTTGTTGTCAATCTTTATCCTTTTGAGGCCACCATCACCAAACCGGATGTCAACCTAGCAGATGCAATTGAACAGATCGACATTGGCGGCGTAGCACTGATCCGTGCAGCAGCGAAGAACAATGACCGGGTCACCCTAGTCTGCGATCCAAAAGATTACCCTTCCGTATTGCAAAAGCTGAAAGCCGGAAGTCTGGATCAAACCGTGCGCAGTCACCTGGCAATAAAAGGTTTTCGTCTTACCTCTCATTACGACCAGGCCATCGCCAATTACCTTGAGGGCAAAGGCGCAGAATCCCTCACCCTCTATCCGGTGCAATCTTTGCGTTATGGAGAAAACCCGCATCAGTCTGCTGCCCTGTTGAGTTATACCGAAGGCGGCACTCCTTTAGGCGGGCAAGTCCTGCATGGTAAGGAACTCTCCTATAACAACATGCTCGATCTTGACGCCGCCTGGAGGGCCGTGGTCAGCTTCAAAAATAACAGCATCGTCATCGTCAAACATCTCTCCCCCTGCGGCATGGCCTCTGCTGATGACCAGCTCAAAGCCTATCAAGACGCTTTGGCCAGCGATCCGGTTTCTGCTTATGGCGGTATCATTGCTGCTAACCGCATCATCGAAACCGCCACGGCCCAGGCAATTAGCGATTTATTTGTGGAGTGCGTTATCGCACCTGGCTTCGAAGAAGAAGCCTTAACCATTTTGGGCAAGAAAAAGAACCTGCGGCTGGTGCAAATGCCTGACCTTGAAGTGGAACCAAAAGTGGAGTACCGTTCCATCATTCGCGGATTGCTGCGTCAGGAGGTTGATTTCGGCGACAAAACTCAGGAAAATTGGAAGGTCGTCACCGTTGCCCAACCAACCGCTGCCGAAATGGCTTCGATGAAATTTGCCTGGACGGCCTGCCAGCATGTTAAATCCAACTCGATCGTTTTCGCGCAGGGTGAAGCCACTGTGGGTATCGGCGGCGGGCAGCCAAACCGTGTGGATTGCGTTAGAATTGCCAAACAGCGAGCCGGAGACAGATCAGTGGGTGCAGTGATGGCCTCTGATGCGTTCTTCCCCTTCCCCGATTCAGTGGAAGAAGCGGCTCGTTTCGGCATCAAAGCCATTGTCCAACCCGGAGGTTCTGTTCGCGATCAGGAATCGATCGATCTATGCAACCAAAAGGGAATCAGTATGGTCTTTACCGGCTACCGTCATTTCCGACATTAATTCTAGGAGAAAGAATGAATCAAACCTTGTTTGAGCAGATAGAAGCCCTTACCTTTGATGATGTTCTAATTGAACCGGGTTATAGTGAAGTACTGCCCTCCAAAGTGGATGTGCATACACAATTGACACGCGACATTCAGCTAAACATTCCCCTGATCTCAGCAGCCATGGATACGGTCACTGATTCACGCCTGGCTATTGCACTGGCACGTGAAGGCGGCATTGGCATCATCCATCGCAATATGTCTCCAACCGAACAAGCGCGTGAAGTTGAAATTGTCAAACGCTCTGAATCAGGCATGATCGCCGATCCGATCACCCTTTCACCAGAAGCCACGCTGGCGGAAGCAGAAGAGATCATGGGCCGTTTTCACATCAGTGGTTTACCGGTGATCGATCCGATATCGAATAAACTGATTGGCATCCTTACCAACCGTGACACACGTTTTGCAGAACCGGAAGAGATGCTGCACCCGGTAACGGAGTTTATGACCTCTCAAAACCTGGTTACCGCAAAAATTGGCACAACCCTTGATCAGGCTAAAAAGATCCTGAAAACGCATCGCATTGAAAAACTTCCCCTTGTCGACGACAACGGCCACTTAAAAGGATTGATCACGATTAAGGATATCCAGAAAAAAATTCAATATCCGAATGCTTCCAAAGATGATCGCGGCCGACTTCTGGTCGGTGCAGCCGTGGGGGTTGGCGCAGATGTAGAAGAACGTATTGAGAGAATGGTGGAAATGGGTGTGGATGTGGTCGTGATCGATACTGCCCACGGTCATACTGCCAACGTGATTAATACCATCCGTCGTATCAAATCCCTTCAGCCGCACCTTCCGCTTATTGCCGGGAATGTTGTAACCGAAGAGGGTACCAAAGCGTTGATCGAAGCCGGAGCGGACGCCATAAAAGTGGGCGTGGGTGCCGGATCGATCTGCACCACACGAGTCATCTCCGGTTCGGGCATGCCGCAGTTGACGGCGATCTACCGTTGCGCAAAAGAGGCACGGCCGCTGGGCATTCCCATCATTGCTGACGGCGGCATAAAATACAGCGGCGATATCGTCAAAGCCATAGTGGCCGGTGCGGATACCATCATGTTAGGCAGTCTGCTGGCCGGGATGATCGAATCTCCCGGTGAAGAGATCCTCTATCAGGGCCGTCAATACAAGACCTATCGCGGCATGGGATCGATGGGCGCTCTTCAGGGGTACGGGAAAGACCGCTATGGCACCAGTCAGGGAGGATCTGATAAACTCGTCCCGGAGGGGGTAGAAGGCATGGTCCCGATGAAAGGTTCACTTGACGATTATGTTTTCCAACTTATCGGAGGATTGCGGTCAGGCATGGGATATGCCGGCGCAGCCAACCTGGTTGACCTCAGAACCAAGGCAAAACTGATTCGTATCACCGGCGCCGGGCTCATTGAAAGCCACCCACATGACATCACATTCACCCGTGAGGCGCCTAATTATCAGCGCGGTAATTAGACAGGAAATGTCAATGGCTCCCCAGCCGGGTATCCGGGAAAGAAAAACCCTGTCTGCTTCCGTTACAATCATCCAAACGCCCATCCCTCTCATTACTGCCTTTCGAGGACGCACAGACCGCGGCAATAGGCGTTTTTAGTTTGAGTGTGCAAAGATTACTTGAGCCATTGAAGAAAAATCGATACCAGTCTCTTCCCATATTCTCCAGAGATTGATCAGTAAAATTAACCTTGATTACAACAAGTTTTTAATGCAACCATTCCGATTGAAATAACTTTATTTTATCGAAACTACAATGTGAAGAGATTAGGTAATTTTCATTCCACAATTTGGCTTTTTTGAGCACTTTCACGGTAATAAAATAATAAAATGAATTAAATAGCCGATACCAATAACTTAATAATATTTACCCTAAATATCAGATTGCCAAAAACCTATTGACTTCCGATTTGATTCTTGCTATTATAGTTGTGAGCGGTAACGTTACCGATCACGTGACCGCTCACGTCCAAAAATTGCTAATTTCGAGGAAGCCTTGATCAAGAATAGTAAAAATACTATCTATGATGTCGCGGAAAAAGCAGGAGTATCAAGGCAAACTGTTTCACGTGTGCTTAACAATAGACAAGATGTTTCAGATGAAACTCGAAAACGGGTAAAAGGGATTATGGCTGAATTAAATTACCAGCCTAACGCAGTTGCCCAGAGCCTAAGCAGACAAAAAAGTTTTCTCTTAGGTGTAGTTACTGTTGGTTTAAAATTTTTTGGTCCTTCACGGACTTTGAGCGGAATTACCAGCAAAGCAGAAGAACTTGGATATGGTTTATTGCTTAAAGAATTGGCCAGTTCAAATTCAACCGATGTGATGCCTTTGCTGCAATGGTTTAAATCCCATCAGGTTGACGGAATTATCTGGGCAGCCCCAGAAATTGAAGATAATCGCTTTTGGTTAAAAGACATTTTACCGCTGATCGATATACCGATCATTTTCCTGACCATGGAAGAACAGAATAATGTCTCAATTGTAACCACCGATAATTACAACGGCGCAAAAGCGGCCACTGAGTACTTTATCCAGCATGGAAGAAAAAATATTGCCCACATTACAGGCCCATTAGATTGGTGGGAATCTCGCCAGCGAAAAATAGGCTGGGAAACAGTGCTATCTGAAACCGGAGTTCAAGTAACCGATAGAATGTGGAGTGAAGGTAATTGGTCGTCTAAAAGTGGAAAGACTGCATTCCTCGATTTAATGAATAAATATCCTGAAATGGATGCCATACTTGTTGGGAACGATCAAATGGCATTAGGGATCTTTCAATCTGCTCTTGAGATTGGTAAAAAGATACCCCAAGAAATTTCTGTGATCGGATTTGATGATATTCCTGAGTCTGAATTTTTTACTCCATCTTTATCAACGGTAAATCCAAATCAGGAAGAATTAGGCAAAGTTGCAGTTACTGAATTGATTACCCAAATTGAGCAGAAGCTGGAAGAAAAAATCGGCAATGAACCAAAATATATCATGATTCAGCCTGAGCTGATCATTCGAAAAAGTTCATAAATTATATAAAGGAGGTGGTAGAAATTATCATCGTTAAGAAGAAATGCCCTTAATGAATTATGGCTCATAGGGCATTTCCGGACATGACGAACAGACTCGTAATCTATAACGAGTGTGGTCGCTAGTTGATTTTAACTCAAAACGTTCGATATAGAAATAGGAGAAGAAATGATTAGCAAAAAGAGCATCTTTAAGATTTTTGTAATCGCAATAGTCCTCACTATGGCATTAAGCGCATGCGCTTCTGCTGCAACCCCTGCACCCACCGAAGCCGCTGCCACTACTGCACCCGCAGCTGTAGCAACCACCGCAGTTGCAGCAACCACAGCAGCCCCTGCTGTCCCAACCACCTCCGGTGGTTATGTAATTCCTGTGGCTAAATGCGCTCCAAACTGCACATATAAAGATTTGACTGTCGGTTTCCTGCAAACTGGTTCTGAAAGTGGCTGGCGCGCTGCGAACACCTCCTCCTTCAAAGATACCGCAACCCAAGAAGGCATAACTCTGAAATTCTATGATTCCCAAAATAAACTTGAGAACCAGGTGTCTGCTTTCCATCAATTCAACCAGGATCCTTCCGTAAATGTCATCGTTATGGCAGCCCTTGATGTGACTGGTTATGATGATGTTTTAGCTGAAGCAAAAGCCAATGGTAAAGTCGTAGTTTTGGAAGACCGCCGTATTGATGCCGATCCCTCCACCTACTACACCTACATCGGTTCAGACTTCATCAATGAAGGTCATGAAGGCGCTGCAGCCATGTGCGACCTTCTGAAAGACAGCACCAAGAAGAACGTTGTTGAGATTTCAGGTGCCGTTGGTGCGTCTGCTGCTATCGATCGCGCAAAAGGTTTCCGCGAAAAAATGACCGATTGTGGTATTACCATCACCGCAACCCAAACTGGTAACTGGGGCGTTCCTGAATCCAAAGCAGTCATGGAAGCCTTCTTGAAAGACAGCAAAGATATCCAGGGTGTATTGGCCCACAATGATGAAGAAGCAATCGGCGCCATCCAGGCTATCAAAGAAGCTGGTCTCGTTCCCGGAAAAGACATCAAAGTTATTGGTTTCGATGCCACCGCTGATGGTTTCAAATATTTGATCTCTGGCGAATTGAATGCTGATATCGAATGCAATCCACTGCTTGCTCCGCAGGTCTATGAAGCAGCACTCAAAGCTATGAATGGTGACACCTCTGTTGCTACCTGGACTCCTTCACAGGAAGGCCAGTTCTTCGCAGCTCAAGGCGCTGATGCATTAAAAGCCATTTTAGCAACTCGTAAATACTAAGATTTTTCTAATTGAAATGGCAAAACTGAAATTGAATTGATTTAACACTAGATTAAAGAAGGAGCGGCGGGTTCGCCGCTCCTTCCCAAACCAAGCGAAATAACATGCCTTATAAAGAATGAGGTTTCTCATGTCAGAATCGACTAAATCTATAATTGTAATGAAAGATATTGTAAAATCGTTTCCAGGAGTTCACGCCCTTCAAGGAGTTGATTTTTCTTTGAATAAAGGTGAAATTCACGCCCTTGTGGGAGAAAATGGGGCAGGTAAATCAACTTTGGTTAAAGTTTTAACTGGAGTTGAACATCCCGATTCAGGAACCATTTCTTTAGACGGCGTTGAAGTCAGCATTAAATCACCCCTACATGCTCAAAGTCTGGGGATTAACCCAGTTTATCAGGAAGTGAACCTTTGCCCAAACTTGACCATTTCTGAGAACATTCTGATCGGTCGTCAACCAATGAAATGGGGACGCATTGATTGGAATACTATGAATGCTCAGGCAAAAAAAGCCATGTTGGGATTGGACATTGATATTGATGTTACAAAAGTTTTAGGTTCTTGTTCAGTGGCCATTCAACAAATGACTGCTATTGCACGGGCTTTGGTTATATCTTCAGCCAAAGTTTTAATCCTTGATGAACCTACATCCAGCTTAACCCAACATGAAACTGCACAATTATTTGGAGTAATGCGTAAACTAAAAAATGAGGGAATGGGGATCATCTTTATCACCCATTTCTTGGATCAAGTTTATGATATTTCAGATCAAATTACCGTCTTACGTAACGGAAAACTTGTTGGAACTTATAAAACTGCTTCCCTCCCCAAACTTGAATTGATCACAAAAATGATCGGACGAACAATCACCGAATTTGATGATATGACAAAGCTGAAATCAGATAGCGGTCACATGATTAAATCCGAACCATTGATCGAATTAGAAGGCATCGGCCATTCTGGTTCTATTGAGCCATTTGACCTCCAATTACATTCCGGTGAAGTCGTTGGTTTGGCGGGGCTTTTAGGTTCTGGCCGTACTGAAATTGCTGAATTATTATTCGGCATTACCAAACCGGATTCCGGAACAATGACGATGGATGGAAAAGTCGTCAAGAATTTCACACCTATTGATTCTATTGAACGAGCAATTGCCCTTTGCCCGGAAGATCGGAAAAAAGAAGGTATTGTTGCTGACCTGACTATAAGGGAAAACATCATTCTGGCAATGCAAGCCAGCCTGGGTTGGTTCAAGTATTTGCGTCTGCAGGAACAATATACGATTGCAGATAAGTATATCAAGCTCCTCAATATTTCAACCCCTTCACCAGATCAATTGGTAAAAAATCTAAGCGGCGGCAATCAACAGAAAGTGATTTTAGCTCGGTGGTTGGCAACAAACCCACGTTTGCTAATATTAGATGAACCCACAAGAGGTATTGATATTGGTGCCAAGGCAGAAATTCAGAAGTTAGTTCTTTCATTAGCCGAAGAAGGAATGTCTTGTGTATTTATCTCTTCGGAACTGGAAGAAGTCTTACGTACAAGTCATAGAATCGTAATCTTGCGTGATCACAAAAAAGTTACTGAACTAAGCGGTGATGTGACTGAACAGCAAATTATGAAGTCTATTGCAGGGAGCGAATAATTATGAAAAAATTTTTATCCAATTTTCGGTTTAAAAAATTAGTCGAAAGCAAGATATTCTTTCCATTAATTGCTTTAGCAATAATCCTGCTCTTTGACCTTATAGTCATTCCCGGTTTTTTCAAACTTGAAATGAAGCAAGGCCACTTGTATGGAAGTTTCATTGATGTATTGAGAAATAGTGTGCCAATTATGATATTGGCAATAGGTATGACTTTGGTGATTGCCACTGGCGGTATTGATATCTCTGTAGGCGCAACAATGGCAATTGCTTCTTCTGTAGCCTGTATTCTTATCAACCCAACGATCATTGGATTAAAACTAAGTCAAGATATTTCCTCGCTGGTTGGCAATTCGACTTACAGTTTTACCCCCTTATGGCTTGTGATTTTAGTTCCACTTATAGTTGCCTCCCTATGCGGTCTCTGGAACGGGGTATTGGTTACTTATGGAAAGATCCAACCTATGGTCGCTACCTTGATTTTGATGATTGCTGGGCGTGGTATTGCTCAACTCATCACCAATGCAATCAAAATCATTATCTTTAATGATACCTATGCTTATATTGGTAACGGCTGGATCATCTTACCATTTTCCCTTTACATTGCAGCTTTTATTTTCGCAATTGCCTGGTTGATAACTCGCAAAACATCTATTGGCTTGTTTATCGAGGCTGTAGGTGCAAATTCTCGATCAAGTTTCTTTGCAGGAATAAATGCAAAACGGGTAAAACTCTTCACATATGTTTTCTGTGGTTTTTGTGCAGGTGTAGCTGCTTTGGTTGTTAGCTCGAGTATTAGAACCTCCGATGCGAATCAAATTGGCCTTTATATGGAACTCGATGCCATTTTGGCAGTCATCATTGGGGGAACATCAATGGATGGGGGGCGGTTCTCACTCCTGGCAAGCATGATCGGAGCACTGGTTATCCAGGCCACTTCCACATCAACGCTTGCATTGGGTGTTCCGGCTAGTGCGATTATTGCAGTCAAAGCATTAGTGGTAGTTATTGTGATCATCCTCTACTCTCAACAGGTTCAAGGTTTCTTGCGGAAAATTTTTGGAACAAATAAGCAAAAGGAGGTAAAGGAATGATGACACGTTTTGGTTTAGCTATTTCAAAAAATCGCAAGTTTCTCCCACTTGCAGCAACTATCTTCCTATTCATTATTGCGTATTCTTTTGGCGCATTTTCCTATGCAGGAATGCGTGATCCGCAAGCTTTCTTTACCCTTTTTATCATCACCCCATTCTTGCTAATTAGCGCGATTGGAGAAACCTTTGTTGTGTTTACCGGGGGAATTGACCTATCAGTCAGTGGTGTGGTGGCTCTGACTGCTACAGCTTCAGCAGCATTGTTACAAGCTGGTGTAAATCCCTGGATAGTTTTTGGACTCATGCTTATTATGGGAATGACTCTTGGGGCAGTAATGGGGACATTTATTGCTTACCTAAAAGTACATCCCTGGATCGCAACCATTGCAGGAATGTGGTTTGCCCGTGGTATGTGCTATATCATCAGCGATAGCGAGATTCGTATTTACGATCCGCTTTATAAATTACTGGCAGGAACAAAAATTTTGATTCCTGGGCTGGCCGATGTAGTCACCAAAAAAGGTGCCTATATTACACCTCTTGTAGTGTTGAGCATGACAATATTTATAATTGCCTTATTTGTTGCTCACTTTACAAAATTTGGTAGAACCATTTACGCCATTGGCGGGAATGGTGGAGCGAATGAACAATCTGCCAGATTAATGGGGTTACCAGTTGATCGTACAAAAATTTTAGTTTATACGGTGAACGGCCTTTGCTCAGCATTGGCAGGCATTGCCTACAGCATTTATGTTGGATCAGGTCATGGTTCTCATGCAACTGGTTTTGAAATGACCGTAATAGCAGCTGTAGTCATCGGCGGCACAATGTTAACTGGCGGCGAAGGCTATATGTTTGGTACTCTTTTTGGAGTTCTAACAACTGCCTTGATTCAAATGATCATCCAATTCAATGGCAAATTAAGTTCCTGGTGGACGAGTATTGCAATTGGCGTTTTGACCTTGGCTTTCATTGGAATTCAAAGTCTTCTGGTTAATATTAACGCTAAAAAGATCTCGCCAATTAAGCTTACCGATTCCGATGCAGCAGCCAGAAAAAAGAAAACTGCTTTATACGGAGGTATAGCTGCAGTCGTGATCATTGCATCTTCTTTGATCTTCTATTTTGTAGATAAAAATGCAAAAAATACAGCAGCAGCAAACCCCACCCCGACAGTAACAAACTGCCAGTTGAAACCTTTTAGAAATGATTTGGCTAAACAATTCATTGCAGATGGAGCCGTTATTACCTATGAGCGTAATGGCGGTATGGACTGTATCGATGAATTATCCGCACTGTACCCCGATGGACGAATCGTATCGGATAACGGTACCGAAAAGAAAGAAAAAACGGTTACGCCCGACCAAATCAATAAAGTTCTTACTGATATAAATAATATGGAGTGGTTCACAGACAATATGTATTCCACATATCACAAGCCTTGTGATCAGTGTTTCCACTACAATACAACAGTTGTTTATCAAGGTAAGTCCAAGACTGTTGAAGCAGTTGACGGCGGCACTGATGCTCCTTCAGAATATTGGATAATGAGTGGTGAAATTACACAACTTGTTCCCGTCTTCAGCAAGTAATCTCAAAAGGTCCCAACTTCACCGGGAATTGGTTAGATTTGATTAAAGGAGCAAGAATGACAAAAACGAGCAAGAAAGTAGCCCTGATTTTACTGATTGGATTATTGCTTAATGCCTGCGCATATATCGTCACTCCAGAGTCGGTTTCGACTCCAACATCTACTGTATCCAAGGGATGGAGCGCCTTCGTTACAAAGGTAGGCGCTTCCGACTCTGGTGATTTACACGTCGATATTACGATACGGAATGAGACTGCTGATTGGAGCGTTATGCAAGCATTAGCAGACAAACCTGCAGTACTTACAACCAGTGATGGTAAAACCACAAATTGTGAGACTGTTTTTGTTGGTACCGGTGGTAATTATCTAGCTCCAGGTTTTCAAATGAGTGGATATACCGCAGGCACAAAAATGAAACCTGAGACTCAGCTTTTGTATGTCGAATGCAAGGGAGCTAAAGCTGAAGCTGGCTCAAAGCTAAAGATCAACTACTCCTATTCGACGGGTAATTTCAATTATTATGTCACGCCAAAATCAACTAATGCTGATTTTGATTTGAACCTTGATAAGGTAGTCACAGACCTGCAGTATCCCGTTGCGCAAAAGGTTGATGGTCTCATTGAGAAATCCAACGTAGCAATAGAAGCGATCAACCAATGCAAACTATCACTTAAAGATGTGAAACGTACGGATACTGGATTGGAGTTGTCTTGGGAAAACTCAAATGCAAGTCAATCGCCAACATACGTTCATATTGGTAAACCACCAGTGATCGATTCTAAAGGCATTATTTACGGCTTTTATGAGAGTCCTCATCTGGCTGATGCTCCAATTACACCAGTGAACGGTGTGTCTGATTGGACCACGACGGTAACTGTTCCAAGCGATGCCACCGGTTTATATTTATTAGTGAGTGTTGAATCAAAACAACAACGGCTATTCATTAGCCATGTAATCGATATTTCCGATAAATAATAGAAATGCTCTACTCAAACAAGGACTTCGCAAGAGTTGTTTGATGCAAAAAGGTTCTAGAACAAATAAAGTCTTTCTTTCACCTAAATTGTAAAAATAGTACACAGGTGAAAGAAAGACTTGAACAAAAAGAGAATTACAGTTCAATCGGATTACTTACTTGAATCGTAAAATACCCGGAAACATGCTCGGTAATAAAACATACTATACGTCATTACCCGTTGAAAAAGTAAGCAGTAGATGAATAATTACAACCTTTATGGAGTCTGAGCATGAATATAGATCATAACGAAATCAAAAGAGAAATCGAAAGCGGAAAAACCACTTTAGGCATTGAGTTCGGTTCAACTCGTATCAAAGCAGTTCTGATCGGTGAAGACCATACGCTGCTGGCATCGGGTAGCCATGATTGGGAAAATCAATACGAAAATGGCATCTGGACATACAGTCTTGAGGATGTTTGGAAAGGCCTGCAGGATAGTTACCAAAAGCTGAGCGCTGAAGTTCTTGAAAAATACAATATCCCGCTCAAGACGATTGGTTCTATCGGATTCAGCGCTATGATGCACGGGTACCTGCCATTCGACAAAAATGACAATTTACTTGTACCCTTCCGCACATGGCGGAATACCATGACCGAACAAGCCTCGATGGATCTAACCAACCTTTTTCAATTCAATATTCCACAGCGCTGGAGCATTGCTCACCTTTATCAAGCAATTTTAAACAAAGAGCCCCATGTTAAAGATATCAAGTTCCTGACTACGCTGGCAGGTTATGTCCATTGGAAGCTAACCGGTCATAAAGTCTTGGGTATTGGCGATGCATCAGGAATGTTCCCAATCGACAGTAAAACCAACAGTTACGATGCTCATAAAATTGATCTTTTCAACCAAAAAATAAAATCAGAAAACTATCCATGGAAGCTTCAAGAGATCTTACCCGAAGTCCTTTTAGCTGGTGATTCAGCCGGTGTTCTCACTGAAGATGGTGCTAAATTGCTTGATCCTACTGGTAATCTGCGCCCAGCAATTCCCTTATGCCCACCTGAGGGGGATGCCGGCACTGGTATGGTCGCGACTAACAGCGTTGCAGTGCGTACTGGCAATGTTTCTGCCGGGACCTCTGTCTTCGCCATGATCGTTTTGGAGAAACCATTATCCAAAGTTTATCCCGAGATCGATATGGTGACCACGCCCACAGGCAAGCATGTTGCCATGGTTCATTGCAACAACTGTACAACTGATCTCAATGCCTGGGTCGGCTTGTTCCGTGAATTTACTGGTGTACTTGGTGTCGAGATTGATCAATCAAAATTATTTGAAATGCTATACCAAAAAGCACTCGAAGGCGAGGCAGATTGCGGTGATCTCCTCTCCTATAATTATTTTTCAGGTGAGCATATCACTCATTTTGAAGAAGGCCGTCCTTTGTTTGTCCGCACACCTGAAAGCCATTTCACTCTCGCGAATTTCATGCGAGTTCATCTATTTTCAGCGCTTGGCGCGCTGAAAATTGGTCTGGATATTCTCTTTGAACAAGAACACGTTAAAGTAGATCAAGTCCTTGGGCACGGTGGTTTTTTCAAAACCAAGGGAGTGGGCCAAAAAGTTATGGCAGCAGCAATGAACGTCCCCGTTTCTGTTATGGATACTGCCAGCGAAGGCGGCCCCTGGGGGATCGCATTATTAGCTTCGTACATGCTCAATAAGAAAGAAAACGAACCTTTGGAAGTTTATCTTTCCAAAAATGTTTTCGCCGGTAACGCCGGGTCGACAATTTCGCCCGACAAAAAAGATGTTGAAGGGTTTATTGCATTTATGGACCGCTACAAAAAAGGATTGGTTATTGAAAGAGCGGCTGTGGATGCTTTCAAGTAATAATCATTATTACAAATATGAGAGAAAATTAAAGTGGAGTTTAGAAAATGGTAAATCTAAAAGAGCAAGAAGTCTGGTTTGTAGTTGGTTCGCAATTATTATATGGATCTGAAGTTCTTGAAACCGTGGCAAAACGCGGCCAGGAAATCGCAACATATATTAACGCGAACGAAAACATTCCGTGCAAATTTATCTATAAAGGCACGATCAAATCGAATGAGGAAGTCACCAAGATCATTAAGGATGCGAACTTTGACGATAAATGTGTCGGTCTGGTCGCTTGGTGCCACACTTTTTCTCCCTCGAAGATGTGGATCAATGGGCTTGCTCTATTACAGAAGCCGTATTGCCATTTCGCTACCCAATACCATCACGATATTCCCAACGAAGAGATTGATATGGATTTCATGAATCTCAATCAGGCAGCTCATGGAGATCGCGAACATGGCTTCATTGGAGCCAGAATGCGTTTGCACCGGAAAGTGATCGTTGGCCATTGGAAAGATGAAAGTGCGATTAAGTCACTTGGCGAATGGATGCGGGCTGCAGTCGGGTATAAGGTCAGCCAAAATTTATCCGTTGTTCGCTTTGGCGATAACATGCGCGAAGTAGCTGTGACTGAAGGTGACAAGGTTGAAGTGCAGATCAAATTGGGCTGGCAGGTCAATACCTGGCCGGTGGGTGAACTTGTAAATGAGATTAGTAAAGTCACGGATAAAGAAGCTGAAGAAAAAGTCAAAGAATACAAGGCCGCATATGAATTAAAGACTGAAGATCTACATGCGGTTTATTACCAGGCCAAGGAAGAAATTGCCATGGAACGCATCCTCAAGAGAGAACACGCGGATGCTTACAGCAATACCTTCCAGGATCTTTGGGGGATGGAAGAACTTCCCGGCATTGCTTCTCAGAATTTGATGGCGAAGGGATATGGATACGGCGCTGAAGGCGATTGGAAAACTGGCGCGATGACCCATATTATCAAAGCCATGACCCAGGGTCTTAAGGGCGGCAGTTCTTTCATGGAAGACTACACCTATCATTATGAGAAGAATAACGAATACTCTTTGGGTGCCCATATGCTTGAGGTTTGTCCATCCATCGCAGCCGCAAAACCCCACATCGAGGTTCACCCGCTTGGAATTGGCGGTAAAGAAGCGCCGGCTCGCCTTGTTTTCGAAGGTCATGCCGGTGAAGCGGTGGTGATCTCTCTGATCGATATGGGTGGACGTCTGCGCTTGATCGTTCAAGACGTCGAATGCGTCAAACCAATCATGGAAATGCCGAATTTACCTGTCGCCAGGGTAATGTGGAAGATTAAACCGAATCTCCGTGAAGGCATCCGCCAGTGGATCACCTGCGGTGGAGCTCACCACACGGTATTGACCTATGACGCCACCCCGGAAATGCTTCAAGATTGGGCTGTAATGATGGATATCGAATATGTCCATCTCACTGAGAAAACCACTACAGAAGAACTGATCAAAGAACTCCGGGTTAACGACTTGCTCTGGAAGCTGGGATAATATGCTGGAATTACTGAAACAACAAGTGTTGGAGGCTAACCTGCTTCTGCCCAAATATGGTCTGGTTACCTTTACCTGGGGCAACGTATCGGGGATCGATCGGGCCAGCGGTTTGGTTGCGATCAAACCCTCAGGGGTTGGTTATGAGGAAATGACCAAAGACGATATGGTAATTGTCGATCTCGATGGCAAAGTCATCGAGGGCAAATTGAAGCCATCCTCTGATACACCCACACATGTTGAGTTGTACAAGGCATTTCCAAACATTGGCGGTATTGTGCACACTCACAGCCGTTGGGCCACTAGTTTTGCCCAGGCCGGGAAGTCGATCATTCCAACAGGGACAACGCACGCAGACCATTTCTATGGTGCAATTCCATGCACGCGAATGTTGACTCCGTCAGAGATCGCCGGAGATTACGAGAAAGAAACTGGCACAGTGATTATCGAGACCTACAAAGATATTGATCCCGATGCAATTCCTGCCGTTCTTGTACAAAGTCATGGTCCTTTTTGCTGGGGCAAAACTCCAAAGAAAGCAGTTGAAGCAGCAGTTGTGTTGGAAGAAGTTGCTTTCATGCAATATCATGCTCTCACTTTGAACTCAAAGCTTTCTCCTATGCAGAAAGAGCTTCTCGACAAACATTTTCTCCGCAAACACGGAAAAAATGCCTATTACGGCCAATAGAAAATAAAAATCGCTTTTTTGGATAAGGATGAACCAGAGTTCGCTGGTTCATCCTTACTTTTTTAATTATCATTCAGCTTTAGGATAGAGATAATATTCTTCTCCCCCACAATACCGCTTCGTCAACTCGATCAGATACTCTGCGCATTGATGGAGTTTTTCCGGGCTGGTAAGCGCATTACCTTGCAATATGTAAAAGCTCTCTGTGGTCGCCGAAGTCACCTTTGATTTTTCCACCTGCCTCGAATCGAGCATGCACAAGATATCATTGGCGTCGTCGATGTAAGAATAACCCCCCGGTCGCGCCTTTTTGGGCTCAAGTGACCCCAGCGGCCAGAAAGCCTCGTCCCCTGTCATTGGCCTCAAATGAATATTGCCAACCACATTGGTTAAATCATGAGCACCTAATGCCACATGAGTTTCGAGAGAAACCAGATTGTAGATATCTACCAATAAGTTAACTTGCACCAGACGGTGATATTTGAGCAGGTTTTCAGCCAATGTTTCTGGCGCAGCAGGAAAGTTCCGATTCGAGAAACCAAAATGGGTATGCAGCTCACGATACCCTTTTAATATCACATCCTGCTGCACCTGCTCTGGGGTCAGCGTTTCAAGTAAGTGTTGCAACTGCTGATCTTTATAAACTTCAAATCCATTGTCGCTATCGCGGTTTGACAGACCACTGATCACAAAATAAATACCGCACAAACCGCTGGAAAGTAATTCTGGAGCAAGATCGAATTCAATTTTTCTAGAGATCATATCTTTTTTCTACAAGAACTTAATTCTTGATAAATGGAATGTGAACCACAGTATTGATCCAATAAAATAAAGCCTTTGTTACATTACCTTGAACGGTTTATTTGTTCCAACAGTTTCTTAAAAGGTGTCACCCCATAATTCACTGTAAATGGAACACCGTTTGCATCCAGAATAAATGTGGTGGGTACACTCATCACACCCCATTCCTTGGCTAGTTCTGGTTTCTCGTAAGCATTGATCTCGATTACTTCCAATTCATTTCCCAGCGTTTCTTTGAGTTGATTCAACGCCGGCTTTTGCGCTGAAATACACGCGACACAATCCGGCGTTGTAAAGTAAACAATGGTTTTGGAAGCACGATTTGTTCCAGCCAAATTTAGACTGTTCTTTCCGGCTATATGTAAAGAGATCGATCTCACCAACCGATAAGCCACCCACCCCAGAAAGATCAAACCAATACTGAAAACCAGACGAATGATCGAATCCGACATTATGCCAGCTTCTTTTTCGGCCGCAGCCCCGGGAACACTCCACTGGGAGCAGATTTCTTGAATCCAGGTACTTTTAGCGCATTAAGCCAATAATAGACCGCGCAGCCAGCGCAAAAACCGAGAAATAAATTGACTGATGCGAGTAAAATCACCACCCAGGTTAATATCCAACCCAAAGTGGAAGCACCCAACCAGAGCGCGACTGCCGATCCGGCAGCAACCACACCGCCAAACCCCTGCGCGAACCGATGAGGTTCTGGATTATCCGGAAAAACATCAAGTTTCACCCAACCCCACTTCTTCAACAGCGCCGTATACAAGAAACCGAACCCTGGCCGTTTGAATACGGTTCCCAGAATCATTGCCAACGCTACCAGGGTGACCAACCAGGGAAGGTTTAAAACAAATGCGACAAGCAATAAAACAATAATTGTGGCCTGATTAGTGCCAAGAGGTGCATGATCAAGTTGTTTCAACGAATCCGACATTTCTATACCTCCAATTTTTTTATTTTTAGTCCCAGAGTTCACGGCGAGACTCGAACCCGCGGTCACGGTTTTGCAGACCGTTGCCTTGCCACTTGGCTACGTGAACATCTCTTGCATTCTCCCCCTGATGCTTTCAGAAGACTGAAAGCATCAGGTGAAGGAGAATATTGTCTGGTCAGACTGATTGCAGTGCCTGATCCAAATCCTACAAAATTTCTTCGAGATCTTCGATTATCTCTAGATCTCTACTAAGGAAACCCTACTTGATTGCTTGAAAAGCAGAATCCAACGCAGCGATCAAGTCATTGACATCTTCGATACCGATAGAAAGACGAATGGTATTTGGTTTAATACCCTGGTCAAGCAATTCAGCAGCAGTTAATTGAGAATGTGTCGTACTTGCAGGATGAATGACGAGAGATTTTACATCTGCAACATTTGCAAGTAATGAGAAGATCGGCAGATTGTCGATAAATTTCTGTGCTGTCTTGTCATCTCCCTTGATTTCAAAGGTGAAGATCGAACCGCCGCCCTTCGGGAAGTATTTTTTATACAGGTGATGGCTGGGTTCACTCTCAAGAGATGGATGGTGAACCGCTTCTACCTGCGGCTGTTTGGCAAGATAGTCAACAATCTTCAGCGCGTTTTCAACATGCCGTTCTACACGCAGAGAAAGCGTCTCTAATCCTTGCAGGAAAATAAAAGCATGGAATGGAGAAAGCGTGGAACCGGTATCGCGCAGTAAAATCGCACGAATGTAGGTGGCGAATGCGGCTGGTCCTACAGCATCAGCAAAGGAAATACCATGATAGCTGGGGTTGGGTTCTGAAATCCAGGGATATTTGCCGGATGCTTTCCAATCGAATTTACCGCTATCAACGATCACACCGCCGATCGCTGTACCATGTCCGCCGATGAACTTGGTGGCTGAATGAATCACGATATCTGCACCGTATTCAATGGGTCTGACCAGGTATGGAGTAGCAAAAGTTGAATCGATCACCAATGGAATTTTGTGTTTGTGAGCTACCTTGGCAACTTCTTCGATATCGATGATATTCGAATTCGGATTGCCAAGAGTTTCGATAAGGATCGCTTTGGTGTTCGGCTTGATCGCCGCTTCAAACGAACCTTTAACTTCGGGATCCACAAAGGTTGTAGTGATACCATTGGTGAGCGGTAAGGTATGCTCAAGCAAATCATATGTACCACCATAAATGGTCTTGGCGGAGACGATATGTTCACCATGGGCTGCCAACGCTGTAATCGTGTAATTGACTGCTGCTGCGCCGGAAGCTAATGCCAGTGCTGCCACGCCGCCTTCGAGAGCGTTGATTCTCTCTTCGAAAATTGATTGAGTTGTATTTGTCAACCGGCCGTAGATGTTCCCTGCATCACGAAGCCCGAAGCGGTCAGCCGCATGCTGTGCATTATGAAATACATAAGAAGTAGTTGCATAAATAGGAACTGCTCTTGAATCAGATACGGGATCTGCATGTTCCTGACCAATATGGACCTGCTTCGTTGTAAAACCCCATGTTTTTGAATCTTTAATGTTAGACATTTTATTTTCCTTCTGCGGGTTTCCGCTAATCTTATTTTTTTTAGTTATGCTTTTAAAAAGCTCTTTTATATTCAATTTTGCCATTGTAGATTATCTCTTCGTGCTCAATTTTTTCAACAACACAACTCAATCTGTGTTACAACACCGCATGCTTGATTTTTGAAATTGTTTTTTTTCACTACCACAGCCTCCAATCTTTTGGAATAAATTATTTATGATTCATAAAACCCAGACATCGTTGTTATCATTATTGTTGTTGATCTTTTTCTCCTTTTCATCATCCAAACGGAATAAACTGTTTGAATTGTGTAAGATCGTATGGTGTTTCTTGGTACACGTAGTAATTGATCCAATTAGCGAACAATAAGTGAGAATGCCCGCGCCAGCGTACAACTGGTGTCTGAGCAGGATCATCGTTGGGATAATAATTGACCGGTACAGAGATTGGTAAACCTGCGGCAACATCACGGTCATATTCCGCTTTCAGGGTGAACGGATCATATTCTGAATGACCCGTAACATAGACACGGCGGTGGTCATCACTGGCCACAATATAGATACCGGCATCGTTTGATTCAGCTAATATTTTTAAGCCGGGTACTTTTTCGATATCTCCCCGGCGAATTTCTGTATGGCGCGAGTGTGGAGCATAAAACGTATCATCAAAACCTCGCAGCAATTGCACATTCTTTTCGGTAATATGATGTTTAAAGACACCAAACTGTTTGGCTGCTAAAGAATATTTGGGAATTCCATATTGATGGTAAAGGGCAGCTTGCGCTCCCCAGCAAATATAAAGTTGTGCATAAGCATGTTGTAATCCCCAGTCTAATATTTCTTCCAACTCTTTCCAGTAATCCACTTCTTCAAAAGACAACTGCTCGACCGGTGCCCCTGTAATAATGAATCCGTCGAAATTTTGGTTACTTATTTGATTTAATGTTTGATAAAAATTCAATAAGTGTTCTTCAGGAGTGTTTTTGCTTTGGTGGGTACTGGTTCGTAGTAAGGTCACTTCAACCTGTAACGATGTATTCCCAAGCAAACGCAGCAATTGAGTTTCTGTGGCTATTTTTGTGGGCATTAAATTCAAAATAACAATTTTTAAAGCTCGTATATCCTGTGAGGTTGCGCGTTCTTCGCTCATCACAAAAATATTCTCTTTGGTCAGAGTTTCGAAAGCAGGTAATTTATCGGGTATTTTTATTGGCATTATTTCTTCCTTTTCTAAGTTTATAAAAAAGACCTCTTCTAAATGATAAGAAGAGGTCTAGATAAATTGATCTCCTCTCATCTTCCAGATTGTTCTGCCGGAATTGGCACCTTGTTCAAATGAACTGGTTGTCGAGGCTTCATAGGGCCGGTCCCTCTGCCTCTCTGGATAAGAGCGATTCGTATTCAGTTGTTTGTTGCACTTTCGCTTACAAATAAAAAAGCCCGGGAGCAATCCCGGGCGTATCTTCTATCTTTGGGCTGCTCCATAAAACTCATTTCTGGAGCAGTACACTTTTTTTAGGCTGGTTTTTTATCTATTTGGATAAAGGTATGCCAAGAAAGGTGTAAAAGCTCCTCGCTTCATACACATCATACACATACCCAT
>PMIV01000220.1 GCA_003158355.1 Anaerolineaceae bacterium | reverse complement strand
CTAGGATATTTGTTATTTTAGGCAATTTTCCGCCATATTTAATTTACAGGATGGAAAATTCACTTGTTCAAAACAAACTTAATTTCGTATCCACTCAAGTACTCCGGCCAATATGAAAGTATGAATTCAATATCGTGTTTCCACTTTCCATTTTGGCAATCGATCTATAAGAATAACGTTGGATGGGGTACTAGTGCCGCATGATTGATAAATTAATTTAATATTGGATGCTCAATTATGGCAAAAATTGAGCCTGCCGGTCTGGAACGGCGCGCTGATCTCAAACTGGTATGCAGCCGCATCCATGCTTTGGGTGTAGCTGAGCTCACCTATCAACCGGGATAACTCCCATCGATACCGCCAAGACTCACACTGAACTGCACCCCAAAATTTTGATGCCTCCAAGTAAGGGGGTGCAGTTTTATTCTGATTTGTCAATGCTATAATTCACTTGAAATCAAATCAATTTAATTGAGGTGTTCTCATGAATGTTCGCTATGGCATTATTGGACTGGGTACCATCTCCAACCGCTTCGCAACGGTGCTGAAAACCGTCAAAGGCGTTGAACTCACCGCCGTGGCTTCGCGTGACCTGGCGCGCTCAGAAGCTTTTGCACAAAAATTTGGCGCCAAAAAAGCCGTTGCCAGCTATCAGGACGTGATCAATGATCCAGAAGTGGATATCGTCTACGATGGCCTCACCCACAACTTCCATTTCGAAATGACCAAACTCTGCCTCGAGAACCACAAGGCAGTTCTGTGCGAGAAACCCCTGGTGACCAATCTGAAAGATGCCACTGAGCTGGTGACCCTGGCACGGGCCAACCACACCTTATTAATGGAAGCCCTGTGGACGCGCTGCATGCCTGCCTTTCAGAAAGCCAGAGAGTGGATCAAAGACGGCAAGATCGGTGAGGTCAAACTGGTCGCGGCTCACTTTAACATCAAAATAGATTACAACCCCGAAGCCCGCCTCTACAACCCCAAATTGGCAGGCGGAGCCTTGTTTGACCTGGGCGTGTACCCGGTGGAATTCACCACCGGCATTTTGGGTGAGTACCCGGTAGCAGTCAGCGGCGAGGCACTGATCGCCCCCACCGGCGTGGATGCAGCGGACTCGATCTCGATGCGTTTTGCCAGCGGCGCGATGGCCAGCCTGAGCTGCGGCGTCAACGTATCGACCCCGCGCACGGCGGTAGTTTACGGCACCAAAGGCCACATCGTTTTGGATGAGTGCGTGGGTCCGCAGAAAGCTGAACTCTTCAACAGCAAAGGCCGGCGCCTGGAAAAGTTCCACAAACCGGTGGCCGATGGTTTTGTCTACCAGATCGAGCACTGCTCCGAGCTCTTCCGCAGCGGCAAACTGGAAAGTGACCTGATCCCGCTGGCAGATACCTTGGCCTGCGCAGACATCTTCGACAAACTGCTTGGCCAATGGGGAATTAAATAAATTTACTGGTTGCAAACTCCCGGTCTCCTCAGAAATGAGACTGGGAGTTTTTTTATTACCACTCTTGCCGCGAACAGCCGCGACACGATCATGCGGGCAACGCCGGAACATTCAGCAACCCGGCGTAGGCTGATCTTGCCGTACACTGTGGAATTATTGACGCTATAATAAATATAGAAAGATCAAAAAGAGGAGTTTGGAAATGACCGTAAAAACGGACCAGAAAAAACAAATAATCGAGACACAACCTGAAGTAATGACTGGGTTTAAACAAACCAAAGGGTCGTGGGCCAAATTCATCGAATCTTACGCAGATGTTCCGGAAGTATTCAAACCCTTCTTTGACCCGCTGGAAAAAGCCGGGCGCGCCATGCCCCATACGGTAACCACACCCACCTATGAAGGCTACATCCAAAAAACACGTCAAAAACTGGTCTGTGACTTGGACAATGAACTTTATATCCTGACCAAGCAGGGAGACACCTATCAAACGATGGTTTTCCCATTCAAAGACGTCCAGCTTATCGAGGTCAACAGCGTCTTGCTGGATACAATCTTAACCATCTGCGGCGATACTAAATTTGGCGGCCGCGCTACCGCCTACCTGCGCTTCAATGCCACTTCCGAACCCCTCTTCAACCCGTTCATCCATAAAATACGCAGCAGCTTTTCCACAGAGAAACAGGTGGAAAAAAGCGATCAATTTCTCGACCTGGCAAAGGCCAACTATAAGCTGTCCAGTTTTGCCCGATCCAGCCTGCTCAACGGAGAGAAGGTGTATGAGATCGTTTTGCAGCCCGAAATACGCAAAAACCTGCTCAAACACCTCACCCCCCACATACACCGCACCGTCTTCCCGGCGCATGTGTATCTGCTCACCCACCACGAATTCATCCTCATCCGGGAGACCGACCTGCAGAACCGCCCGGATAATTACGGCGGCATCTGGGATTATGCCCAACTGAGCCACATCAAAAATATGAGTATCTCCGAGTGTAGTGACGGCCTCCTCAAATTCACCGTTGCACTCAATGATGGACCTGCGCTCGAAACCCGCTTCCAACCCGCCCTGCGCCCGCAGATCGAGCAGATGATCGATCAATTCCTCCGGAGTCCCGCAAAAGCCTGATCTCTCGCCCTTGATTTTAAAACACCGGGATTCTTCGAAGAATCCCGGTGTTTGCACTTAAGGGCTCTGCCACTTTGCAATAAGTGATAGCAATTCAACTCAAAAACGCTATAATTATTTAACATTCATTTTTCCGAAATTGGGGGGACAAAAGATGCCGTACAAAAAAGGGCAAGCAGGCAAATCAACCTTTGAAATGGTGGATAACCGCTATAAAACGCTGATCAAGATCGGCGTCGGTGGAATTGTTATCTTTGTAATAATTCTTTTCATATTCAACAACGCAACTGCACTTGGAATTGGCGGTGGCGGG
>PMIV01000042.1 GCA_003158355.1 Anaerolineaceae bacterium | reverse complement strand
AATTAATAAAAAAGGCTATTAGTATCAATTGGTAGGGTGTGGTCGTTTTTGGCCGCACCATTCAAAGGTCATCATTTGAATTTTGTCTTCATTTTCGCCAACCCAATCAGCTGATAGGTTGCGGGTGTGAAAAAATGTTCCGCCCTCTACATAAAATCGAATATATTCCGGTATGGTTTTGTTTTTAGCTGAATTTTGGAATTGGTGCGGTGCCCCAAAAATGCTGGGGTACTGCACCCTTGCTACTTGCCGCTTTTCACCCTAATCTGTTTTCTCTTAAATAGAGATTATGTTTTTTGTGTTTATTTGTCTTATGGGGTAACTTCCAACTTATATAGTTTTCCATAAGCAATCATCCAAAGAGTATTATCGTCATCCTCAATCACAGATGTAATATCGGTTGTCACCCAGCACCATTTTTCTTGCTTTGTGTCCAGGTATGCAATGCCGTTATCTGAATTGAACCAGAGGAAACCATTTGTGCTTTCATAAAAAGGAATTCCAAATGGCCATGAGTACTTATAACCAGAGTCAGGTTGACGATTCACAATGAATACTGGCGAACGGACTACCTGATGCCATACGCCATCCTTACCCATCCAACCTGTATCATCAACCCATAGTTGCCCAGATTTTGTGATATACAGGCTAGTAGGATCATCAGCATAATACTCACTGACTGGATTGTACACATAATTAAATGATCCCGTCTCAGGTACAAATTTGTACAGCACATTGGCCCTTGTTTCAGTATTGTACAAAAGAAAAATATCCCCGTTGTCGGCGATTTTCACGGACGCATAGGTCGGAAATGTATTGGCATATAAATTCGGAAGGGATATCCAAAATTTAATTTGACCGCTTTTTGGATCAATACTGTATATTCCATCTTTCTGTACAAATGCCCAAAATAATTGCCGTTTGGCATCAAAAACCAATGGCCCGTCAGGAACATTATTAATCGCGGTATTTTCTATAAAAACTCGCTTTTTTTCATCAAATTTTGCAAAATAATGTTCCGTGGGTGAGAAGCCATCTGCAATTACGTCACCGTTCGCCAATGCATAGACCCCAAAAATGTGTGCCGAGGTCCCTTCAAAATATCCATCAATCTTTTCCCATTTTTTATTGTTTGTATGGTAGATTAAAATATCCTTTGCGTCCATACTCAAACGATCATTCTGAACTAATCCCCAATGATTTACAAACCAAATTTCATTGCCACCATCTTTAGATTTTCTAGTTAAAAAGGGGATAGTAACGTAATTATCTGATGGCACTTTTCCAATTTCTTGCCATGGATAACTTGGTGGTTGATCAGATAAAACAGACTGACTGGGAACATTGATTGGGTAATCCAAATTTGTTAATGGCGGAATACAACCATATGACCCGCTAGGATTGTCAACACTTGATGACTTGGAACAACCAGCCAGCAATATTGTTGAAAATAACGTGATAAAGATTAATACTCTTTTCATACAATTCCTATTTGAAAAGTAGTTGGTAGGGTGTGGTCGTTTTTGACCGCACCATTCAAAGATCATCAATTGAATTCTGTCTTCATCTTCGCCAAGCCAATCAGTTGATGGTTGCGAGTGTGAAGAAAAATGTTCTGTCCTCTACATGAGATTGAATATATTCCGGCATAGTTTTATAAATGGTGCGGTGCCCCAATAATGCCGGGGCACTGTACCATTGCTTAATCTCGCTGGTTGTGCGTTTACGCGAATCGTAGGCGTCCAATGTAGCGCCGCTGCCATCCACCATGCCGATCATTGGATAGGATCTTGTTAAAAGCTATAAAGTTAATTATGGTTATAGAGTTTCCCATCAGTTACAGTCCAAAAGTAACCCTGATTATCTTCTGTAACTCCAATCTCAAGTGCATCACTATCAAAAACTTTACACCATTCACCTATTTTTGGATTAAACCTTACCAATCCAAAACTGGTATACCAAATATTACCATCTGAATCTTCAATAAGCACTTTGGGTCTCAGCCAGGCATAATCACTTCTTGGCGAATGTTGTGAAATAAATACCGGAGAGCGGATTATTAAATTAATTCCCATGCGATCCTCTGTTGGAAGAGGGGTCCCTATTATCCAGTAAGCATAATCGCTAATCCAAAGCCTATTATTATTATCGATTAACAATCCTCTTATAGGTTCTTCTTCATTAATTCTTAAGAATAAATTGGATAATATGAGAGTCTTTGTATCATAATAAACTAAATCGTTGCCGAAGGTTTTGGTTTGTGTGCCTAACCAAAGGCCATCCTTACTATCAACCGCAATCGAAACAATGATGGAACCATCTGCCAAATCCTGAGAAAGTATCTTTTTAGCAGAATTATTTTTAGGATCAAAAACATATACCCCATACCCATAAAGCACAAACCATAGTCTATTGTTTGAGTCTTCAGTTATTTCCCCGCCTCCTGATCCATCAAACTGTAATAGCTTTCCAGAATCAATTATCGTTTCAAATTTATCTGTTTTGTCATTGTATCTGCTTAATAAAGGCCCTTCTATTCCTGATCGCGATCCCATTGCCCATAACGTTCCGTCTTTTGAAAGAAAAAGTGTTTGGGGGGTGTCCATTTCGCCATTTCGTGTAATAAAATACTGCTTTAATTGTTTGTCGTTTTTTGTATACAACATCATATTTTGGTCAAGCATCCAGATTTGGTCGTCGCCACGAGCAATTACTTGACTTGGATTACTTAACCTTTGGTCGCGGAGTTGCAATTGCCACGAATTATAATTTGGCGAAACTAACGTTGGTGTTGGTTTTCCTGTCCATGTATCCACTGGATACGAAAAGGATTTCTGCGTTGGAAGGCACTCAAAATCACTTAGATTTTGATTTGTGTTACATCCTGACAGAAGGAATACACCTAAGATGATAAGAATTAATTGAATGAATTTATTTTCCTTTGTTATCATATGATTACCACCCAAAAAATTTTTCTATATCTTTAGTTACATTAGAATCAACAGCCAAATCTTTATGATACAGCATATCATAAGAATGATAATTTTTATCTGAAAGAGCGGGGAATGCAGCAAGGGTGCGATCGCTTTTGTCTGCACCAATTTTCTTATTCAAAGGTCATCCTTTGAATCCTGCCCTCGTCCCCACCTAGCCAACCTGGATTGTAAATTCCCATCTTTGCATACCGTCCAAAACTTGACCATTCCCAATCAGCCGCTTTGGTGACATACCCGTGTTTGATCGGGTTGTAATGGATGTAATCTAAATGGGTTTCCAGATCTTCTTCATCGGAAATCGTATGTTCCCAAAAACGCCGCTGCCAGATGGCTGCTTCCCGCCTTTTTTGACGAGATTCATTTCGTTTCTGCCCCGGGCCGATCTCTTTTAAATACCTATGGGTGAACAGCCTTTTAATTTCACTCCAGCGGACAGAGTAATTATCATCCTCTTGCGGTAATTTCCAGATGCAATGCAGGTGATCTGGAAGCAGGCATATCGCAATGGTTTCGAAGGGAAGTCTTTGTTCGACATCGAACCATGCATCGTGTAATATTTTCCGGGCAGGAGGGGCGGTCAGGATTGGCATCCGTTGATAGGTTACGACTGTGAAGAAAAATGTTCCGCCCTTAACCCGGGATCGTGTATATTCTGGCATATTTTTATTTTAAGCTGAATAATGGAATTGGTGCGCTAAAAGCGCACCCTACCTTTGGTACTGAAATTTGGAATTGGTGCAGTGCCCCTGTATTATCGGGGCACCGCACCCTACTTTTTGCTACTTTTCGGCCAGGATCAGGTCAGCGAGGCGGCGCTTGGGCACGTGATGACCCTGCTGCGGGTCGCGCCAGTATTTGATCTCGCCGTCGCTGCCAACGGTTTCGAGCACCATCTTTTCAACCGGTTTGCCGAGGGCGATGACGTAGAGAATCTCGAATTGCGCCGGAATCTCCAGTACGGAACGTAATACTTCGCGTTTGATGTTGGCCAAAATACAACCGCCCAGGCCCTTTTCAACTGCACCAAGGAGGAGAGTCTGCGCGGCGATGCCGGGGTCGATGCTGAAATCTTTGGCAATATTGGTGTCTCCGAGCATGATCACATACGCTGCCGGGCGCTCGCCTTCCACCGGGCCGTCCCACTCCTTGAGATAGCCGGCCCAACTCAACTGCGGAAACACTTTTTCACAGCACTCCGGAGTAGTGACGATGCTATATTTCAAAGGCTGCGCGTTGCGGGAAGAGGGGGTCAGACGCGCCAGGTCCACTAATTCGTGAAGTGTGGCAGGTGAAACCCGCACGGATTGATCAAAGCGGCGGTAACTGCGGTTATGTACGACGAGATCTTTTAACATTGCATACTCCTGAACTTGTATTCATTTGATCCATTAAGTATAACGAGAAAAAAGAAATGGACTCACAAATTTGGGAGCCCATTTACTGATCTACGCAAGATGCTTTACATAACAGCGGCGGCGTTTGTGCTGACGATTCTTAAAGTATTTCCACATGGCCTGCACGTCATTGTTCAATTCCAGATTAGGGTTGGATTCCACGTATTTAATACCGTTATCAATGAATGTCTGGACAATCTGTTTCATCAGCATAGAGTTTAGGCCCTTGCCCAGATATTCATCGCGCACACCCACCAGGTAAAGGTCGGCGCGGTCATTCTTCTTCATGGCGCGCAGCAGGGTAACGAATCCAAAGGGGAAGAGCCTGCCCTGACACTGCTGCAGTGCCTTTGAGAAGGAGGGAAAAGTAATGCCGAAGGCAATGACTTTATCGTCCTTGTCCATCACGATGGAGACATAATCCATGATGGCCAGGCTGAAATAGGTATTGATATAGCCTTTTACCTGGGCCTGGCTGAGCGGGACCGTGCCGTAAAGGTGCCTGTAGGCTTCTTCAAGCACATCAAAAATTTGCGGAGCAACGGTGAGCAGGTCTTTTTTCTTGCCTTTGAACAGATGCAGGTTGTAGCGATCAGCGACCAGTTTGGAAGCCCGGGTGATCTTTTCGTCGAATTTGTCGGTGACGGTGAATTCAAATTCCAACCAATCTGCGTCTTTCACATATCCCAATTCTTCGAGACGCTTGGGGTAGTAGGGATAGTTGTAATTGGTGGCCAGGGTGGCCAGTTCAGCGAACCCATCCACCAGCATGCCCTCGCGGTCAAGGTCAGTAAAACCGAGCGGGCCGTGGATGCCGGTCATACCCAGATCCTTTGCCCAATTCTCGACTGTGCTGATGAGGCTTTTCACCACCTCGGCGTCATCGATGAAATCGATCCAGCCGAAGCGCAGGTACTTCTCTCCCCATTTCAACTCGTGTTTGGGCACATGCAGGGCGGCCACGCGACCGACGACCTGGCCGTCACGGTAGGCCAGCCAGTAACGGGCTTTGGCGTCTGCAAAGACAGGATTCTTGTCCCAGCTAAGGGTGTTCATCTCGTCGGTGAACAGGCTGGGGACATAATAAGGGTTGTTTTTGTACAGGGAGAGGGGATAGCGGATGAAGGTTTTCAGATCTTGCTTATTGGTGA
>PMIV01000011.1 GCA_003158355.1 Anaerolineaceae bacterium | reverse complement strand
GAGATATTTTTATAATCCTCAAACCCGATATCGCTGTGGGGCAAGAAATACAATTGGTCCGATCCAATCCAATCACACAGGATGGTGAACCCGGTTAATTCCATTACCGCCGCCGAGATATTTTCGGGTTGTATTTTGCTTAAATCTACTCTTATTGGAAATGTATCCAAAAGCAGAGAGAATGCTTCCTGGCGAAGATCAAACCACTCGTGTGGTTCCTCAAACCGGATTTGATCGTATATTCCCTTTAAATTACCAGGAGAAGGAAATTTCCCGTGATGACCACCCACTACCTCACGGATAACTTTCCTGAAAGGTTCTGAAATCTCGCAGGAGGAATTCTTTGGCCATTCATACCAGATAAAATTTCTGCTGATTTCCGTATGCGCTAAGTCTTGTTCCCTGCCAAAAGTAAATCCGGCATTTTTTAATCGAGAAAGCTGATCTTTATTCAACCTTTGAAACGACGCTGAAATTTTGCCCATATCATGGATGGCAATGAAAAAAGGTAACCACTTTGACAATTCATCACCTGAAAAAGAAAAAAGGTCAGATAGGATCTTTTTCCAACGAGGAGACGATTGTTTTTCCAAGATTACTTGCGCGACATTTCCAACATCCAGCATATGATAAATTGCTGGATGATAAACAGATACATCAGTTGATGTACTGTTGGTTTTCCCCCAACATTGTAAAAGTTTATTATCCCTTGCTTCTGGTATTATCGCCAAAATATATCTCCATCAATTCTTTAGCTTCATTTGAAATTTCATCCCGCATCCATTGGGGCTTAAGAACTTCTACGTCAGCGCCCCAGCCACGTACCCACGGCATCATTTCACGAGGCTGTGCAATTAACGCCCGCCAGAGCAGGCTCCCATCTTCCTGGAGTTCGACCTGCTCTGAGCGATGCCACCGAGTTTCCCCTACACGATGTGCCACTCGCGGATGAAATATCAGTTTCACTTCAACCGGTTCATCCCTTGTGAACCAGATGCCCCAGGCATCTGCAAGGATTTCTTGCGGATCAAAGTCGTTCGGTATGACGTATGTCTCTCTAAGAATTTCAACCCTCTCGATGCGCTCGATCTTGAATGTACGAATTTCTCCTGGCGGTTCTCTTAAGCCAAAAACGTAGGTAGATTGTCCAATCGCATTTGGTTCGATAAAATAGGGTGAGAATAGATAATCGTGTACTTCCTGCTCTTTTTCACTCCGATGCCAAACTCTCACTTTTCGGTTCTCTGCCCAGGCTAACGTCAACTTCTCAAGTGCCTGCAAATAGACAAGATCTTGTTTTTGGCCTCTGCCGTTCATTACTTCCGCCGATCTCGTAATATGGTCGCTGATCTGGGGAGCCAATGACTGTAAAGAAAGCCCAAGTTTACTCAAAGCACTCGCCGCGTAAGGGTTCAATCTATCCATACGGGTCGCCAATAAGCGCGCGGCCAAGTGGACTGCCATCGCTTCGTTAAGGTTGAAATGAACATTTACTAAATACGCCTGGCGGTCAATCTTCCAACGACAGCCGTCCAAATCATCAATATAAATATGTGCCGGAATGTCAGGCAAATATCGATTGATTGTTGACCGATTTACTCCTAGATTTCGGGCAAGTTCAGCCTGAGATAACCCCTCCGGATGAGAAAGGAGCAAATCTTCGATAAGAAGTAGTCGAGCGGTTTTTGTTTCAGCACGGCTCATTTTCAACTCCAAGTAGATGATATGCGATTTGTGTTGCAGATAGCGCAACAAATTGAAGAAATAAAGATCAATAGATCAAGTAGAATATTGAATAAGAACATTTCCCCACATTTTTTTACCGATAATACCGCAATTATAGGCTGATTGAGATTTTCAAACAACAGATCAATATTTAATAGACTGCCGAAAGGCAGCTTTTTTAATTACCAGCTTCATCCGCACGGTTTTCACAAGAATCATGGACAGGAAGAGATAAGCAGGTGTAGCGCAAGAAAGGGGTGAGCATCGAAATTACGGCGAACGCTTGCCAGATTTTTACTTGTGCCAGAAAGGCATAGACCTAAAGCGAGATTGTTCAGAATTGCCATATTGTGGCCGGACTCACCCACAGTCAGACGAGTGGCATCCTCCAGCATAGTTACGTCCCGCCGGTAATGCAAACCACTTTCAATTCCCCAATACTCGCGCAATAGCGCCAACAACTTTTCGGGTCCTGCTCGCTCTGGCGAAAGGCTGGTAATGCCGTAACGAATTTGTCTGGTATATCGCGAGGCCTGATCGTACTAGATGATATTTTCAATTCGGAATACTTGAGCCAGAGAGGGCCAGTCCAAATAATCGTTCAGCAATGAACTGGTCATAATCGTGCGTTTTTCAAGTCTCCCATGCCTCTTTTCGGTCTTTACAGCCATCTGGAAGTTTTGCGAAAGTGGTGCACCTTTTTGTAAGTTGCATATTTCGTTTACAAATAGTTTTTCAATTGCCCAGCGAGTACGCGCCTGATTGTCTTTGGCCGTCAACACATAATCACCACCCACCTCGATTACCTCACGACACATGACTTTTTGAGTGTGCATGGCATCCGCGATTACAATGGTTCCTGCCAGACTGACCTGGCGGAGTAGATGGGGAGCAACTACGATCTCATTTTCTTTCCGATCTATCGAAGCCTGGGCTAAAACTAATCCTTGCCGCGGTACGTAGATTGCCAATAAGAACGTCCCTCGATACTCCCCGTGTGGAATCGTCCCTCTGATGGCTTTTCCGTCCATACTGAGCACAATTTCTTGACCCTGGCTCAGCTTTTGTTGGTGATACTGCTTGATCATCTGCTCAAATTCTTCAGCATTCAGTGTGTCTTGCAACACTCGCCGATAAGTCATGTGGCTGGCTGTTCTTGCTTTATCTGTGAGTTGGTATTCCACCCATAATTCTTTGCGATGCGCGACCCATTCAGCCATGCCACTGGGTTTGTCTTCTCCGCACAGTTTAGCTAACATCATCCATATCAAAAGTGTCGCTAAGGGATATTGCCTTCCTCGTCTTCCTCGGTTGTCGTCAATGTGATTGAAGTAATCGTATAAACTTCCCAATTCATAGATCAGTCCACATTTGTTCACATCTTGTTTTGGTTTTAGGTTGGTATAATCCACGTAGGTCTTCCTCGGTTCTTAGTGTGTTTGGCGCACCTATTTTACCGAAGAAGACCTATTTTGTTTTTGTCAATCTTTCTTGTGAATGCCGTGGCTTCATCCGCCGATAGTATTCTCACGGGAGCTTTTCGTTGGTATAATCTGTACCAAGTTGAGGTACTACTTCAGGGTTGACCCAAATAAGATAGACTTCGATGTCCTTCCGCCGTTACCGATTTTATGAAATACTGAAGCGCTACCGTCCGAAAAACACACACGGTACTATGCGGGTGTCGCCAAGTGGTAAGGCAGTACCTTCCCAAGGTACCAT
>PMIV01000083.1 GCA_003158355.1 Anaerolineaceae bacterium | reverse complement strand
GAAATTGTTAAATCATTCGAGTTGCGCAGGATTACCAAGGATTGCCATATTCTGGATGTATGGCTGACCACGACTTTGATCACGGATGAAAAGGGCAACCCGGTGGCGATTGCCACGACCGAACGCGACATTACCGACCGTAAAAAGGCTGAGGCCGAGTTACTCGCCCGTGAAGCAGCCGAAGCTGCCAATGCAGCCAAGAGTGAATTCCTCTCTCGTATCAGCCACGAACTACGCACCCCAATGAACTCAATTCTGGGTTTCGCTCAACTTCTTGAGATGAGTAAAAAGGAACCACTCACTGAGACTCAACATGATCGTGTCCAGCAGATCCTCAAAGGCGGGCAAATGCTGCTCGAAATCATCAATGAGGTTCTCGATCTTTCTCGCATCGAATCGGGGAGAATGACAATTTCACCTGAGCCGGTGGAAGTACGGCCAGTTCTGGAAGAAGTGATGGATCTGGTGATGTCACTCGCATCGGAGCGTCATATCAAGATCAATTTAAAAAATGTTCCCACCAAACAATTTATCCAGGCTGATTTTCAACGACTTAAACAAGTCTTGATCAATCTGGTTGGGAATGCCATCAAATATAACAAAGAAGGTGGTACCGTAACACTTTCTTGCAAGAACATAGCTACTGACAGATTGCGAATATGTGTGAGTGATACTGGGCTCGGTATTCCCTCAGATAAATTATCGCTGTTGTTCAAACCCTTTGAGCGTGTAGGGGTAAAGCAAGGTGTTGTAGAAGGTACAGGGTTAGGGCTGGCGCTTTCAAAACATTTGGTTGAATTGATGGGAGGCGTTATTGGAGTAGAAAGCAAGGTAAATAAGGGGAGTACTTTCTGGTTTGACCTTCCACTGACAAAATCACCTGGAGTTTTAGCTCAGACAGAAAAAATGAAACTTCAGTCAACACCTATATCTGATATGACACGTACTTTGTTGTACATAGAAGATAACTTTGCCAACTTTGAATTAGTCAAACAAGTGCTTTCTGAGCAACCTCAGATTGAATTGCTTTGGGCTATGCAAGGGGGGATTGGTTTACATTTGGCTGAACAACGTCACCCTGATTTAATCCTTCTCGATCTTCATCTTCCGGATATGCATGGTGCAGACGTCTTGGACCATTTACAAAAAGGTGACAAAACCCGCGATATCCCCGTCATCGTTCTTAGTGCTGACGCAACCTCGGGGCAAATTGATCGTCTGATGCAGGCGGGAGCGCGTATTTATCTGACAAAACCGTTGGATGTACAAGGGTTGTTAATTGTGATCGAGAAGTTATTGAGAAATGAATAAGGAACGCTTGTTAAAAGACTTCAAGATGTAAAAGTATTCTGCGTGCAGAATTTTAAGATTTTCATTATCAACAGTTACTTGGAAGTTTAATCGAGACAAAGAAGGAAGAGTAAACGCTATGATTATGTCATCCCAACTGGATGATCACATCCTGATCGTGGACGATCAGGCATCAAATGTTTTTTTATTACAATCTGTATTGGAAGAAGAAGGATATTTCAATATTAAGACAACGACAGATTCGCGTAAGGTTGTCTCGATTGTTAAGGAGTTTCTCCCTGACATTATCCTCCTTGATCTGATGATGCCGAACCTCGATGGGTATGCAGTCATGGAACAATTAAGCTTCGTCATTCCTGCTGATACCTATCTTCCTATACTTGTTCTTACCGCTGATGCGACCTCCAAGGCAAAACTTCGTGCTTTGAGTAACGGGGCAAAAGATTTTCTTACCAAACCCTTGGATCAAATTGAGGTGCTGTTACGTGTTAAAAATCTACTAAAGACTCGCTCACTTTATCTCCAGCAGCAAAGGCAAAATCAGGTCTTGGAAGAAATGGCGAGTAAACGTACAGCGCAAATTCAAAGTCAATTGGAACATTTGGCTGCTTTGCACACAATTAATACCGCTATCGCGGGTAGTTTGGATCTGGAAAAGATACTCAATATTGCGCTTGAAAATGTGATCACGCAATTAAAAGTGGATGCCGCGGATGTACTGCTGTTCAACTCAAGCGAACGGACTTTGAAATATATTACCGGGCGTGGTTTCCACTTCAAAGCGATTGAAAGTTCACGACCGCTTTTGGAAGAAAAGTTTACCGGTGAGGCTGAGTTTAATGGCCGAATTGTTTATATTCCCAATTTGAAGGTAAACGGAAAAGATTTTGAACGAACTGAGCTACTCTCAAATGAAGAATTTATCACTTATTTTGGTGTACCGCTCATTACCAAAGGAGAATTTAAAGGTGTTTTAGAGATTTTTCTCCGCACACCACAGGAGACCGGCAAGGATTGGTTGGAATTTCTGGAAACTTTGGGGAGACAAATTGCGATTGCTGTGGATAACGCACAATTATTCGCCAGTCTCCAATGTTCGAATAATGATCTTGTTTCAGCCTATGATGCAACAATTGAAGGCTGGTCAAAAGCGCTCGATTTGCGTGACAATGAGACCGAAGGTCACACGTTGCGTGTGACAAAAATGACGATAGGTGTAATGAAGTTGGCTGGGGTTACTGAAGCTGAGTTGGTACATATACGCCGAGGCGCGTTATTGCACGATATCGGAAAAATGGGTATTCCAGACCGGGTCTTGCTCAAGCCAGGCCCTTTAACAGATGATGAAAAAACGATCATGCAAATGCATCCAATTTATGCATTTGAATTACTTTCGCCCATCGTTTATTTGCAACCAGCGCTTGATATTCCTTATTGCCATCATGAAAAATGGGATGGCACGGGGTACCCACGTGGTTTAAAAGGGGAGCAGATACCATTCGCGGCTCGGATTTTCTCAATAATTGATGTATTTGATGCCCTTACATCAAATCGCCCTTACCGTAATGCATGGAGTAAGAAAAAAACGATTGACTACATTAAATTAATGTCAGGATCACAATTCGATCCAAAAGCTGTGGATCTATTTTTGCGTTTCATGTTGCCCAAAGAATATTTTGGGGATAAAGAATAAGCAACTGGATAGAAATTATCGCATTTATATTCAATTGTGCTATGATATTTGCATTAGGTTTTTTTAAATAAGAAGGAGTTTCAGAGATGTTCAACCGAATTTTAGTACCGCTGGATGGATCACCGCTTGCTGAACGAGCTATTCCTCATGCTGAGTTATTCGCTCGTGTTTTTGGGGGAAGTATATTTCTCTTACAGGTTCTTGAACCTACTTCTTATTATGAAAATCCAAGAGCGGTTGACCCACTGCGGTGGCAAATTCATAAAGCTGAAGCTAATGTGTATTTGAAAGGAATTGCCCAGCGTATTCGTGAAAACCTTGGTGAAGAAGAAAAAAGATGCCAGGTTGAATATGCGATTCGCGAAGGGAAAGCAGCCGAAAACATTATTGACTTCGCCCTCTCAGAAGATATCGACCTTTTAATTATCAGCACTCATGGTTCTGGTGGTCTTAGTCGCTGGAATATTAGCAGCGTCACACAAAAAGTAATTAATATGATCTATCTTCCTGTTTTGATCGTTCGCGCATATTCCCCGGCTGAAAAAGACGACAAATTATTGAATTACCACCGCATACTTCTTCCAACCGATAGCTCCCGCCGCTCTGAAGTTTCTATTTCTGCGGGGATCGAACTAGCGCGGGGAGAAAGATCGGCCAGTAATAAAAAAGATGAAAACATTGAAAAATCAAAACTTTTCCTGACGGCAGTAATTCAACCACCAGAATTACCTATTCCGGACCCTTTACCGGTAGAGATTAAAAAGATTTCTGAAAAGCTTTTCGAGATCACCCGGCAGGCTGTGCAAAAGTACCTTAACGAGATGAAAGAACGCTTACCGGTTGATTGTGAGATCTATGTAGTCGAAAGTACAAGTGTGACCTCAGCAATTCAAGAATTAACCGAAAAAGAAGATATCGATCTCGTGATCTTGAGCGCGCATGGTTATTCCGGGCAGGTCAACTGGCCTTATGGATCAGTTACACGTAATTACATTGACTACGGCGTCAGGTCGGTATTGGTCATTCAAGACGTCCCGCGTTCTCAAGTGAGGCAGACTGATGCAGAGATTGCAGCGGAAAAATCAGGGAGACGATAAGAATGCCTGAAAACCAGGAGAATCCAGCCAGCGAACAAGTCCTTACTTCATCGGAATCATTGTATTCGTCGAAAACCGAACAAATGCAAGGATTTGTAAAATCTCTGGTAGATAATTACCAAAAAATCGATCCGACAACCTTAAGGGATAGAAAAAGGGTTGTTCTAGGGGAACGCAATCTTAAGTTGTACGAAACCTGGTTAGCGCAGGCTCATACGTATTTTCGTAAGATTTCAAACCGCGATCTTTCAATTTCGCTTGCCTCAGAATGGCTATTGGACAATTACTATATTGTACGGCAAGCACTCCAACAGATCAGTGAAGATCTGCCAGCGAGTTTTTACAAGCAACTGCCGAAGTTGGCGCAAGGACCATTAACGGGTTTACCGCGGGTCTATGCTATTGGGCGGGCGGTCCTTTCTTTGCAGAATAGTCTTTTAAACATGTCTGATCTGCAATCTATTTTGATCAAGGTTCAAGAATCAATTCCTCTGACGATGGGTGAATTATGGGCATTGCCTATTTTCTTACGTTATAGTCTGGTTGAGACCCTGGCAAATTCATTGGTGACAATCATTCGTCCTAAACGCTCGCCAGATTTGCCCGTTTTTCAAGCGCAGCTTTTTGGGACTGCAGAAATATTTGAACCAAACCAGGATATTTCACAAATCAGCACGGCCAGCGCAATTGTAGCGAACATCATCCTAAGCCTGCGTACAATTTCTGAGCAAAACTGGAACGACTTTTTTGAATCGGTCAGTTGTGTGGAGCGTACTTTACGGGAAGATCCTGCAGGCATATATCCATTAATGGATTTTAAGACCCGTGATCTCTATCGGAAAGAAATTGAATCTCTTTCTCTTGCAAGCGGAAGGGGTGAAAATGAGCTGGCAGAAATTGCTCTAAAATTGATTCAAGAAGAAAGCTTAACTAAACCCAGCCCTGATGGATCAATTTCGGACGGTATTCTTGCTCAACAGCAACTGCATGTTGGTGATTATTTGCTTGGAGAAAAAAGGATCATTTTAGAGCAGAGTATTGGTTACCTGCCGGATCAAAAAATTAAAGTAAAACGATGGGGGATGGAACATGCCAGTAGTTTGTATTTGGGCGGGATTTTCTCCCTCTCTGTCATCATTTGGGTGGGAATCCTGATCCACCTGAATTTCTCTAAAATATTTCAGCTCGGATCCCCATTACAATTCGTTTCGGCTCTCGCTTTATTGATTACGATCCTTGTACCGATTTTTGTCGTCGCTGCCAGCCTGGTCAATTGGTTGGTCACCCTTCGCATTAAACCGAGAATTTTACCCAAACTCTATTTCAAGGATGAAATTCCTGACCGGTTTCAAACGCTGGTGGTCATCCCTTCCTTAATTGCCAGCCGTCCAGAAATTGACAATCTGATTCGGCAGCTCGAAATGCATTTCTTGCGCAACCCGGAATCTGGATTGTATTATGCGTTGCTAACAGATTTTCGGGATGCAGACAGCGAAACCTTACCTGAAGATGAAGATCTAGTGAAATATGCAGCGTCGGGAATTGAGAAATTGAATGAAAAGTACATTCGCTCGAAGGTAGAAGACGTTCCACCAGCCGAAGCCAGTTCTAATCAATCAACCAATACTGAAAATGTTGGGATGAATAAACCATTACAGAAACCAATGCCCGGAAGCGTGCCGCAGTTTTATTTACTTCATCGAAAACGTTTATGGAACCCATCTGAACAAACATGGATGGGATGGGAACGAAAACGGGGAAAATTGAACGAGTTGAACCGCTTGCTGCGCGGGGATGAGGGCACTTCATTTATTGCCATAAACCGGGATAAAAAGAAAACGGTTGGATTACGAAAAGTTCGCTTTGTGATCACTTTGGATTCAGATACAATATTGCCGCGTGGCGCGGCCCGTCGTTTGATCGGTACTTTAGCTCATCCTTTGAATCATGCTAAGTTTGATGAAATCACTGGGAGGGTGGTATCTGGTTATACTGTTTTGCAGCCTCGTATGGAGATCCATCCGAGAAGCGCCAATCATTCGTGGTTTACGCGAATCTTTGCTGGAGATACCGGTCTGGATTTATATACTCGGGCAGTTTCTGATGCCTACCAGGATCTATTTGGTGAAGGCAGCTACGTTGGCAAAGGAATTTACGATATTGATGCATTTGATAAAAGTACAGCCAACCGAATTCCCGAAAATAGTGTTCTCAGCCATGATCTGTTAGAAGGAATCATGGGTCGGGCCGGATTGGTTACTGATATTACGATGATCGAGGATTACCCGCCAAACTATATCGTACAGGTAAAGCGCCAACAACGCTGGATTCGCGGCGATTGGCAGCTCTTGCCCTGGTTGATCCGGCCAAAGAGATTCAAGATCAAATTCTCAGCAGTGGATAATTGGAAAATTCTGGATAATTTGTTGAGGTCGCTGCTTGCTCCTTCACTGCTGTTGATCTTTATATTAGGAATGATCTCCACTCCTGACTTGATCGGATTCTGGGTTCTTGTGCTCTTTTTTGCATTGGGTATTCCGCTGCTTACAAGTGTGACAAGAAGTTCCATACAGACATTGAGCGGTGAAGGGATTGAAACGGCTTTTCGCCCGCTGAAATGGGACATTGTCCGATGGTTGTTTTCGATCGCCTTCCTGCCATATGAAGCCTATAATGCACTGGATGCTATTCTGACCACGCTTTACCGTTTAACGATCAGTCACCATGACCTCTTGCAGTGGACTACCGCTGCTCAGGCGGCACATGTTTTTGGCCTGGATGCTTATCGAAAAGCGACCTGGTTAAGAGTGACAGCCTCCGCTTTTTTTTCACTGTTTTTTGTCGGCATATTACAGCTAGTTTATGGGGTTAACCAGAGTGGTCTGCCGCTTGCTTTAGCTTATTCTGCACCAATGCTGCTGCTTTGGATGTTTTCGCCGCTAATCGGGAATTGGATCAACCAACCTTTTGTTACTAAAAAGGTTCCTTTGAATGAAGATGAAGAGGGGCTGCTTCGACAGGTGGCCAGNNTGCTTACCTCAACTCTGGCTGCCTATGACTTTGGCTATTTGGATCAGCTCGGGTTGTCAACTCGTCTTTCGGCAACAATGGAAACCCTCGAACAATTGGAGCGATTCAATGGGCACTTTCTAAACTGGTATGACACACTCACCCTGATGCCGCTAAATCCGCGTTACATTTCCACGGTCGACAGCGGTAACCTGGCAGCCAGTTTAATTATCACTTCACAGGCTTGTAAAAGTATGCCCGCTGAACACATTTTCCGATGGGCTTTGTGGCAGGGATATCTGGATACACTTGCCAATTTAACCGAAACCTTGTCTGGAATGCATAATGCCGAATTTGATGGTCCGGGAAAAGAAATAAATCAGCGAATTACCACAATGCGTAAAGAAATCTTATTAGTGCACATGGAACCCCAACTCTGGGTTGACCTTTTTCAGAAGGTAAATGAGCAATTTTGGCCCGATCTTTCTAAACGATTGATCGAACTGGTAGAAGTAAACAGGTCAGCATTTGACCTGGAATCATTGCGTAAGCTGCAAGAAGTTGTTGGGCAGGTCGAACGTCATCATCAGGCGATACAACGGACTTTGGCTGAATTGGTTCCATGGATTTCATTATTCGAAAAAATTCCTGCGATCTTCAAAGAACCTAAATTATTACCCTGGTTGAACACGTTGAAAACAAATTTGCCGTTTAACCCTGTTTTAGGAGAAGTACACAACTACGTTAACGACAGTCTTTCGACAACTTCAATTATTTGTGGCCTTCTTAATGGAATTCAACAAACCGTAAAAAATGAATCCGGTCTGGTTGATCTGACAGACTTAAACGGAAAGGAATCTGAACCAAGCGCAGAGGATTGGTTGGAGCAATTCGATCAGGCATTAATGCGCGCCAGATTGAATGCCGATGCATTGATGAATTCCTATCTACAAATTTCATTACGTGCTGACCAATTAATAAAAGAAATGGATTTTAAATTTCTTTACAACCCGCAGAGGCGGGTATTCCATATTGGAATCAATCTTGACAGCGGTCAACTTGATAACAATTTCTACGATCTGCTCGCTTCTGAGGCAAGAATCGCTTCGATCATTGCCATATCAAAAGGAGAAGTTCCACAATCTCATTGGCTGCAACTCGGCCGCCCACTCACCCGGGTAGAAGATATGAATGTATTGCTTTCCTGGAGTGCGACCATGTTTGAATATCTGATGCCTCCCCTTTTCTTACGATCTTATCCCGGAACTTTACTGGCGGATAGCGCTGAAGGTGCAGTACTTCATCAGATCGCCTATGGGAAAAAGAAGGGGGTTCCATGGGGGATCTCTGAGTCTGGTTTTTACAGGGTCGATGCGAATCAAAACTATCAATATCGGGCATTTGGAGTTCCAGGTCTGGGGTTTAAGCGTGGATTGGGGGATGACCTGGTCGTTGCTCCTTATGCCTCGTTGATGGCAATCAGTTACGACCCGCACGCTGTAGCCAAAAACTTATCCAGTCTCATGGAACTTAATTGCTTTGGATTGTATGGGTTATATGAATCGATTGATTTTACAACTAACCGTTTATTGGTAGGGGATGCCTCAATGGTGGTGAACGAATATATGGCTCATCATCAGGGAATGATCTTGATGGCTTTGATCAATTATTTTCATAAAGACATCATGGTACGGAGAATGCACAGTGATCCACGCATCCAAAGTGTAGAGCTTCTTTTACAAGAACAAATTCCACAGGTAGTACCGCTGCAAGATCCTTATGCTGAAGACGTAAGAGGAGTTTTACGTTTGACTGCTGCACCTGTGGAAATTAATCCGTGGAGTGTACCGGTCAGAACAGCTATTCCACAGATGAATCTCCTTTCAAATGGGAATTATGGGGTAATGCTTTCAAATATGGGTGGAGGATATAGCACCTGGCGGGGTATAGATCTGACCCGCTGGCAGGCGGATAGAGTGCTCGATCCATGGGGAACGTGGATTTACATTCAAGAAATGGATCAATCAAACAGGGGAAAAGAGAACCGGGCAGCCAAATTTTGGTCTGCAGGTTTGCAGCCCATGACTACTGATGCAGCCAACATGCAGGTGACCTTCTTCGCGCATATGGCCGTTTTTCGTCGAATCGAGCGGGATATTACGTCCACAATGGAAGTGACTGTGTGCCCCGATGACCCTGTTGAGATTCGCCGCATCAATTTGCACAACACCCAACTGAAAACCCGCCACCTCCGTTTAACCTCGTATGGAGAAGTGATCCTTGCGCAGCAGAAAGCTGATTCACGCCATCCGGCATTTAACAAATTATTCATTGAGAGTGAATTTTTACCTGAGTTAAATTTACAGATCTTTACCCGGCGATCTCGCTCTGAGGACGAAAAGCCGATATTTTTAGGGCATATGCTGGTGGTAGAAAACAAAGGAGACCTGCGCGACAACCGCTCCATTGCTCGCCCCTCTGCTCGCCATGAAGCAGATCGCAGTCGATTTATTGGCAGGGGACGGACTTTTCGTAACCCAATTGCTCTGACCTCTGAGGAGTATCTGACTGGAACCTCAGGCGCCACACTGGATCCCATCTTCGCGCTTGGGCAAGAGGTTGAGATCAAACCGCATGACACAGCACAGCTTGCTTATCTGAATCTTGTTGGAGATAGTCGCGAAGCAGTTTTAGCGCTGGCCAGACGCTACAGTAGTTGGTCTCTGATCGAGCGTTCTTTTTATCAGGCAAACATAGCGGCCCAATCCTGGTTAGGGAAACAGAACTATGATTCACAAAAATTTATTGATACCTTACAAATCCTCTCAGCCTTGCTTTATCCACTCAAGACGGTAAGAACGGCGCCAGAGATCATGGTGAAAAATCGGCTCAGCCAATCAGGTTTGTGGCGTTTTGGTATTTCGGGTGATTATCCGATCTTGCTCATTGACCTCGCAGATCCAAAACAAGTCGATCTTATCCGCGAGGTTTTACAGGTACATGAATTTTTACGCAGCCGTCGTTTTTTGGCAGACGTGGTGATCTTAAACTATCAGCAATCAGAATACAGCGCAGAACTAAGCGGAGTGATCTACCGTATGATCAGCCGTTTGAATTATGATCAATGGTTGAATCAGAGGGGTGGAATATTTATCCTGTACGGCGACCAAATCAATTCTGAAGAACGTATATTACTGCAAACCGCAGCTCGTTACATATTTTCAGGTGATCGGGGATCGCTGCACGATCAGATACCTGAAGACCTGATCCATGTTCACCATCTGCCAACCTATATACCGACAAGAGCCACCGAAAACCTGCCNNGGCAAGAGTACACCTGCACCGTGGATAAACGTGATCGGTTACCCGAATTTTGGTTTTATGGTGAGCGAGACCGGCAGCCAAAGTACCTGGGCGGTAAACAGCGGAGAAAATCGGTTGACGCCCTGGTCCAATGACCCCGTCAGTGACCCAAGCGGTGAAGCTCTTTACCTTCGGGATGAAGAAACCAGCGATGTATGGACACCGACCCCACTCCCTGCTGGAGCGAACAAACCTTACCGCGTCAGGCACGGTGCCGGTTATACCATCTTTGAACATAGTTCCCATGGTCTATTTCAACAGTTAACTCTCTTTGCCAGCCCGGAAGACCCGGTAAAAGTGATCCATCTCAGGGTTGAAAATATGCTAGATCACCCTCGCCGTATCACCGCCACTCAATATATTGAATGGGTACTTGGAACTACCCACGCTTCTTCCATGCCTTACATCATCCCGGAATATGACACGGACGAAGCCTGCCTGTTAGCCACAAATCCTTACAATGCTGAATTTGCTGAACGAACAGCCTTTCTCATTGCCAATAAACCGGTACATGGTTTGACGGCTGATCGAGCAGAATTCTTGGGGAGGGGAGGGTCACCTGCTGCACCGGCAGCATTGAGCCGAATCGGTTTGGAAACCCGTCTTACCCCGGGTGAAGACCCCTGCGCGGTTCTTCAACTACACATGGATCTACTCCCAGGTGGGGTGGAAGAAATCTATTTTGTCCTGGGGCAGGGAAACAATAAACAGCAGGCGCTAGAACTGGTGAGGAAATATCATGATCCTGCTTATGTGGGGGCTGCGCTGGAGCGGACCCGGCTATTCTGGGATCAACAGCTCGGAAAAATACAAGTACACACCCCGGAGCCAGCGACTGATCTCATTCTGAACCGCTGGCTGCTGTACCAGAGCCTTTCCTGTCGAATTTGGGGAAGGTCGGCTTTCTATCAGCCCAGCGGAGCATTCGGGTTTCGCGACCAGCTTCAAGACGTGTTGGCCATGCTCCCGACAGATCCATCTCTTACCCGGGATCAAATTCTCAATGCCGCGCAACGGCAGTTTTCTGAAGGTGATGTGATGCATTGGTGGCACCCGCCTTTAGGCCGAGGCGTGCGCACTAGAATTTCTGATGACCTATTATGGCTTCCTTACGTGACGGCTTTATATGTTGAAACCACCGGGGATGTCGGTTTTCTGGACGAAAAGATCCCGTTCCTGCAAGCGCCTGTGCTGAATACAGGCGAAATTGAGCGGTATAACTTCTACCCGCAAACGGTCGAAACATATTCCTTGATGGAGCACTGCCGCCGTGCCATCGAGAAAGGTGCTACTCGGGGCGTACACGGCCTACCCTTAATGGGAACAGGTGATTGGAACGATGGTCTGAACCGCGTTGGAGTAGAAGGAAAAGGGGAAAGCGTCTGGCTGGCATGGTTCATCTGTGATGTTCTGGAACGATTCGCAAAGATATCTGATTCACGCGGAGAAAATGAGATCGCAAAAAGTTACCGAGCACAGCTTAAAAAATATTCCGCTGCGGTCGAAGAGACTGCCTGGGACGGAAAGTGGTACCGTCGTGCTTATTACGATGACGGTTCACCGTTGGGATCAAGCGATCAGCTAGAATGTAATATCGATACAATCGCTCAATCGTGGTCAGTGCTGTCTGGAGCAGGCAACAAGGAACGCAGCCAGCAAGCCATGCAATCTGTTCTAGAAAAATTAGTTCGCCCACAGGATCGGTTGTCTTTACTCTTCACACCGCCATTTGATAAGACCACTAAAAATCCGGGTTACATCAAAGGATATTTGCCGGGCACACGCGAGAACGGCGGGCAATACACTCATGCGGCGGTCTGGAATGCCTGGGCTTTTGCAAAATTGGGTGAAGGGAAACAGACGGCTGATCTATTCAACTTGCTTAATCCAATATTCCAGGCGGACACAAAAGAAAAAGCCGACGAATATCGGGTCGAACCATACGTGATGTGCGCCGATATCTACAGTCAGCCACCTTACCTGCGTCGCGGCGGTTGGACCTGGTATACCGGGTCTGCTGCCTGGATGTATCGACTTGGCCTGGAAGCTATGCTTGGTTTTAAGAAAATACAAAATAATTTACAAATTGACCCTGTCATTCCACCAGAGTGGGATGGGTTTGAGATTCATTATATGTTTGGTGGGTCTACCTACACGATTCAAGTACACAATCCTGATCATGTCGCCAGCCACGTCCGTCAAATCGAGTTGGATGGGCAGATAATAAATGGAGGAGTAATTCCATTGGTGGATGACGGCCAGGAGCATAAGGTGATAGTGATCATGGGAAATAAGGCTGAGTAATCACCCGACAATTCCATGAACGATGTCAAGATGCAGGGCAAAGAAAGCATCAGATTTAATGAATGGGCTAGAAAGAATCATGTAAAAAGCAGGTATCTGAATTCATCAGATACCTGCTTTATTTAACATTCAAGAAATTAATGCTGTGCTACCCGGCGGCGTACAAGAATGAAGATCAATCCGGCAATTGCTGCAGCTAACACACCCACGAGAATGATCCATAACGTTCGTTCCGAGGGGCCTTTCTGGGTTGATGTGCCTGCGAATGTAACCGGAGAGACCGATTTCGCCGGTTCAAAAGAATTCACCAGGGTTAACCCGCCTTTTTCATCCACAATGGCTATGTTTCCGCTCATTCGCTGAATTGTGGTCGTACTTGATAAAAGTCCTTCAGCCCACCCCAAACCCTGGTCACTTGAGCCGGTAACGAGAAGAGCGCTTCGGCTAGAATCCCAGGGAGAGATTATTTCTTGAACCAAGCCTACCGGTTGGCCGTCGGCTACAGTGAGATCAAATAACGTTGTTTTCAAAGTTCGGGTGGTACCCAACATTTGAACAGGTGCTGATTTTAATCCTTCCGTGATATATGAATTGCTTTCGGGCAGACCAATGATAATCAGACTGTGTCCCTTCAAATCGGCTGGGGTAACCTCATCAGCTGTCTTCATCTCTACATACTGTGCCTGGCTGCCCAACATTGAACCTAACTGGCTGATAAGCTGGAAGGCGCCATTTCTCTCAGCATCTCCCATGCTAGGCGATACAACAACCAATGTATCTTTTCCGAATGGGGATGGATAATTCGAGAAGTCAGGCTGTACCGCCGTTGTATCAAAGGTAACCTGCACCGACGAATCACGATACAAGACCGCCCAGGCCTGATCATAATAATCATCAGTACATATTTCATTATCCACCATATGCAGGTCAAACAAAACCTCAAGCTTGTTTTTACCTGGCAGCAATTGATTAGCCGGGACCGTTATAGTCCATTCTGTTCGATTTTCATTGGTAGATTTCAAGTAGAGACCTTCTTGAGGAATTCCGTTGATGTTTAATACGACGTAGGACCGGTCAGTAGACACAAACGGCGAATGACTGAAGACCAGTTTTACTTTAATTTCCTTCGGTTGGACACCGTTCGGTAGAGCGAGGGGAATGCTGATCCTTTGTTCTCCAATACCATGGACTGTTTGGTCTGAATAACCCAGGGCAGAAAAGTCTGTAGACACCCAATTAGGATCGCCCTTGCTGGCAGTAAGGTCTGTGGGGAGTGAGGGAATAACTGCGTATTGACCCCTGACCAGATTGGCAAATTGCGAATTACGAATTGCCAGTGCAGCTTTGGTGACTCCCTCTTGAGTAAACCCGGTGATTGCAACGATCGCTTTATCTGGATTCCAGGGAGATTGCGCGATCATAATTACTCCGGAAGAATCGGGAACATAATAATTATCCGGTGTAACCAGTTTCCCGGAATCGATCCTCAGGCTCCATACTACTCCGAGCGATGCCAATTTAAGGCGATCGATTGTCCCAACCAGAATTGCATCATATTTTGCTTTGACGTCATCGCTGAACTGCGCTTCTTGAAGTGTGGAAAGATTCAATCCGCGCCAAGTTGCCATTCCACCCAGTGAACTGGCAACATCGAACACCGAAGACATTTCAGCGCCGGTGGCATTATCAGGAATAACTACAGTCACTTTATCTGCGGTCAATGACCGCGTACGGACAAATGGATAAGGGTATTGGGTAAGGCCCAAATTTAGAGAGAGTGGATCGTATGTAAATATGACTTTCGATTGACTGGCGATGTTTACCCAATTGGCTGAGTTTTCGATATCATTGCAGACATTGTCTGAAACTCGCATAAATCCCGTGAAACTGACATTAATTGCTTCGCCAGTCAGGTACTTAGCAGGGATGTTTACATCCCATGTATAAGGGCCAATATTGGAGGAAGTTAACTGAAGGCTCTCAACTGGTACATTATTGATTAGTAATGTCACGGTCGAATCAGGCCGTAATACTTCGGAATGAGTTAAACTCAATTGCATTTCCATGCTTGATAATTTCCATTCAACAGGAACTGGAAAAAAGAAGCTGTATGATGGAGAACTACCATTTAGTACAATGTCACCAATCCCGGTTAGATCAGCCAGGGCAAATGAAGTAGTCCCTGTTTCATTAGTGGTAGAAGAGTTTGAGATCCCCTGAGCAAAAACGGGTGTTGGAATTGCGGCTGCGATAATAGTGAGCATAAATATTATTGAAACAGTAACGAACAATTTGTTTCTCTTCATTTGTACCTCCAAAAAAGAAAATCCATGGCAATTGATAATGCACCATTTGTTTGAACTGGTCTAACCTCCCAGTGAGATCGTTCCAGGTTGCCCGATAACCTTGAATAACTTCCAGGTCGAATCTTCATATTCCAATTTGACCCAATCTCCACCTTTGGTAAACAGATAGGGATAGGCATTATTTACCTGGTTTAATTCGCCTTCCAGTTGAGAACTGGAGGTCAAAATATAATTAACATGGTTATACGGGTCACTTAAGTATGTTTTGAATGTTGAATCAGATGGGGTAAGGAACCGCGAGGGTTTTCCAGAGAAAAAGATCACCCGATACCCCTGGAAATCATCCACCATCACAAAACCAGTGGTTTTCTCATTGATATATTTCGCCAGTGCTTGTTCTTCCTTCCAGGAATTTAAAGGTGTATTGGTGAGCACGGCATGAACAACTTGATCGTTCCATTGCCCCCATTCTGTATGAGTGAGCATGGATTCTCCGGTAAAGTAAGCAGAACCTGCGACCAAGACCAAGAAAAATGAGGCTAATGGGATTCTCCATTTTGGCGAATGCAACGATAGAACCCCGGCAATCATGACCATCCCCATTGGGATAGCAGAGATAAAATATCGGATAAATAATGCCGACTGACCCAAGAATAGGTTACTCGTTGAAAAAAGTATCAGCGACCAGGATATCGCTAAAACTCCCAGCCAGACCCATTTTCGTTTGACCACAGANNTCGCGCAATCCCACTGCTAACGAAGCCAATAGATTTTTCTTGAGGGGAAGCAAATCTGGAATCAACGCGAGCTGATACCCAATTTGACCTGCGTTTGAATAAGCGCTGCGGGCAAAATACAAAGGGTCACCCATGATTAACCAGTTTAATAAAACCCATAGAATTACCACATACGCGACCGGAGTTGCATAAAGCAGAATGATCGATTCAGCATATGAAAAGTTCTTGTGCATATAGATGATTGCATCTATTCCGATGAAAATCGTAATTGCCACTGCCACAAAAGAAGCATCATAACGAGATAAAAACGCCAGGCTGGTCGCTATTCCACAGCTACTGAGGTAGACCCAGTTGTGAGTCTGATTCCAGCGCAGGTAGAAATAAGTTGTCAGCATAACAAACAATTCCAGAACCATTTCACTCATTCCATTGGCGGAATAGAAAAGGATCATGGGGTTCATGATATAAACCAACAATAACAGGTAGGTTAATACTCTGGGGATTTTCACTTGTCTCAAAAACAGGAGTAAGACCTGCACTGAAACAGCGCCGCAAAATGCTGTAACGAGGTTACCAGAAATTCCGTTTACCCGTAATTGAGGGATCAGCACAAGGGGAAGTTGTAATATGGTCGGCAAAGGTGCCCAAACGAAACCAATATTCGCCATTTTCGGTTCGCTGCTAAAGAAAACCTGCCAGGCGGACCGGGTTCGGGCCATTGAGTCTGTAAGAAACACGTTTAATCCGAAAACTAGGTAATATGCAACGGCAACGAATATGATAAAAGAGATCAGTCCAACAATCCAAAACTCCCAATCAATTACAATGGGTCTTTTACTCTTGTTCTCTTGTCTAACATTCGTGGTTGAAATCATTTTGCCTTTTTCCCGAAAATCCGATGACTCTGCGGATCAATATGCAAACCGTGGATCGTTTTTTCCCAGTAGAAGGGTTGAGAGAATAGCTGCCAGACGGCGCGCCAGGTGGCAAAAGACATAAATAACCAGTAGATGGGGGTTAATAGGGCATAGCGGCTCAGACGGTAGTATTCCCTTCGGTAAACTGCCAACAAGTTCATATATAAAAACAGGAAATTACCTGTGATCATATTCACCAGACTCATATAAAAAATGATCCCAGGAAAAATATTGGGAATTATTCCCCATTTACCAATGAACCAGAGAATCGTTACGATCCAGTAGATGGGGTTAATAAATAAGATGAGCGGTGATCCGCCAATGGTCACCTGGAAACTTAGGAATGCTTTTAATCCGAGCGTTTTAAGAAGTTGGATAGGATGGCGCATTGAGACGAGCCATGTTTGCATGTATCCTTTTTCCCAACGAGTACGTTGGCGAACCCAATTCCACAAATTGCTATTGGCTTCTTCATAGGTTGTCGAATCAAGGATGGCAGTTCGATAATTGCGTTTGTACATGCGAATGCCAAGGTCGGCATCTTCAGTAACGTTGAAGGGATCCCAACCACCCAGTTGCCGCAGTTTTTCAGTGTAAAAGTGATTGGAAGTTCCTCCCAGTGGAATTGGAACATTTGTCGAGTCCAGTCCGGGCAGAACCAGATCAAACCACATTGAATACTCTATCGTAAACCAACGCGTCAGCAAATTTTGATTGGCATTGTAATAATTCAACTTTGCCTGTAAACAGACAATGTCTTGTGAAGCCCGCCTGAAAGCAAGGACGGCTTGTTTTAGCTGATCAGGATCAGGAGAATCTTCAGCGTCATAAACTACAGTGTAAAGCCCTCTGGCATTTACAAGCCCGTAATTCAATGCTTTCGGTTTTGTTCTCGGTTCGGCATCGGGTATGATCACGAACTCGAAATAGCCCGGCGGATGCAAACTACGTGCAGCTTCTAAGGTTTCTGTATCAGATTCTTCGAAAAGCAATTTTACATCCAGCTTTTCTTTGGGATAATTTAGCAATTGGATGGAATCAATTAATTGTGTCAATACATTTTTTTCATGGAATATTGGAATCATGACAGTATAAATAGGTAAATCACTGTCTTCCAAAGCATTAATATCTTCTTTCGATACCTGAATCGTTAACGATTCAGAACTCGATCGGGTAGCTAACCACAATCGATAGATGGTCGATGCGAGATAAATCACGCCAAAGACAGCATTAAGAAAGATCAATAATTGAATTGGTATTACAAACGCTAAAATGATAAAAACGAGTAAAACGATCAATAGAACCAACAACTGGGAATCGGTAAACGTTTGAAAAGCCGATTCGTCTGGATTCCTGTATAAAAGTCCTGCAATACTGTCTTCAAGATATGTTGCCCGGTAAACAACATCCAGCGCCCAATCAATATCAAGCTCACTGGTAACAGCAAAAATTAAAGGAACTTTGAGGATTGATTGCAGGTCTTGTTTTACTTTTTCTTGTGATGGATCAACCATTACCACAAGTAATCGATTGCCGATCCATTTCAATGGAAGACATTGCCAGGAACGAGCGATGTCTGCATCCAAAAGTCTAACGATTGATGGATCTAATTTTGTGGTTCGGATATTAACAAACAAAATTTGATATTGTTCGGCTAAAACTTCAGCTAAACTTAACCGGTTGATGAATCCCATTGCAACCAGGATACGTCCCAACCGTTCTCCTGTACTTTGTTGGGCTTCTAGAGCTGAATCTAATTGGTATTCACTTATTAAATGTTTTCGAAGCAGAAGTTGTCCTAGAGGAAGCTGATCAACGTCAGTAGAATCAGCGTAGACTTTGCGAATGGTTTCTTGCAGCATGATCGGATCAACCTGTACCGGTCTAATTCTGTACCCGGTGGTTTGCATAACAGATGAAATGGTGTTTTGATTACCCGGATCAACAAAAGCTACCAATAACACTTGACCCTGAAGCCTCAAAGGCAATACCTGCAGTTCTTCGGCTGATTTGCGATTGATACACCTGGCAACATCGAGTTGAATTACCACTTCAGATTGCATACCCCAGGCATCTTGTCCTGCCGGGGTCGGTATCTTCCCTGGGAATAAAGTAACTGTGATTACAATATCTTTTTCTGGCATAAATTATTTAGTGGGTTGAAATATATAACCTTCTCCCGTAACAAGGGGAAGGTAGATTGGATGATCGATCTTTGGTTCGATCTTTTCTCTGAGATGGTTAATGGCTAATTTCAACATTTCTTTATCTTGTACTGTATATTTTTCATCTCTTGACCATCCAACCATGAGAAGATCTTTGACCGTTACCATTACATTTTGATTTCGGAAAAAGTGTTGTAATAATCTGGTTTCGATTAATGAAAGGTTACCAGTCTTTTCCCCTATCTGAAATTGGTGTTGATAAGGAATGAATTTTAAATCTCCGCTGATATAGGTGGTTAAATCACCATCCGGAGGAATCAAATGAGTTAATACATTAATCCGTTCCAAAAGCTGTTGGGGCGAGAAAGGTTTCACAATATAATCATCTGCGCCATTCAAAAATGCCTGTTCGATCACATTTTTTGCAGATAAAGAGGTGAGGATAAGAACGGGGAGATCAAGATTTTTGCGGATGTGCTTAAGTGTAGTTATCCCGTCCATATTCGGCATAATTACATCCAATAAAACCAAATCAATATCAGTTTTTTCAAGGATATTCAAAGCTTCTATCCCAGAAAATGCCGAAATAACATTATAGTTGGCTTTTTTTAGAAAGATCGCTAGTACTCCATTCGTGATGTCATCATCATCTACAAGTAGTAGATTTAATGATCGAATATTTGGAATAGGAGCGTTTTGTATCATAAAAGGCCTTAAACAAACCGAATAGAATAAATATTATAGACTTATTATACACTTTTTATCTAATTTACGATTTGTCTATATACCAAAATAAAAAAATATATATATAATAAATAAGAGGATATTTATGAGCAATCCAATTTTTGACGAAGCATTGGTGTTACTAAAAACGGAAAAAAGAAAGCAAGCTTTAAACTTTCTTGTTCATTATGTTAAACAAAATCCTGATGATGCTAACGCCTGGTATAAACTTGCCCAAGCCGTTGAGGAGACAGATCGAAAGATCTATTGTCTCGAAAGATCATTAATCTTGAACCCCGATTTACCCGAAGCGGCTGTGTTACTGGCCGATCTTAAATCCCAGATTCAATCTGATACGGTACTAGTTGAGGACACTAATTTTGTTAACGGGGATATTAGCAAAAAATATAAAGCTTCGACTCTCATAAACCAGAATTATGCCCACCCCCTTGAACCTTTACCAGATATTAACTTTCAACCACAAAGAGAAACTTCGGAATTAGTAGAGTCTAGCTCAAGGCTGAAAGACCAGCCAGTAGATCCCGTGCAATACAAGTCGGTTTTTACTCGGAGGAGTTTTTTGCCCGAGGAAGAACCCAATTCAACAGCAAGGCATCTATCCGCAGAGAGCATTCCTGATAAGAAAAAAACCTCCTCATCGGTAGGAGGATCCAAGTGGCGTTTGAAAACTTTTCTTGACCAACAAAAAAAAGTTGACCGTTTCATTTTTTACTTCGTTTTTGTTTTATTGATTTTGTGCATTCCAATAATTCTATTATTGGCACTTAGAATAACAATAGGGTTATAAAGACCAACGATTTGATTCTCGAATAGAAAAAGATGTTGTAAATAAGTAAAAAGAAAATATTAACATTTACATTGCACCAAATATGATTTCCTTGCCTAAGACAAATTAAAGGATGATTATAAAGTTCTAAGCAAAAAAAATCTGCTTGGAATTACGGTATAATTGCGACTATGCCAAAAAAGAATCCTGAAGAAACGATACCGATGCAACCTAAAAAAACTGTTAGCGCAGACCAACCTGCTGACCTTAAAGGATCATCTGGAGAACAGACGATTCCTACACCCAAAACCCGGAAAAGCCCCAAGAAAAAAGAAATAATTGAGGCCTCTGCAGCGGATATGAAAATTGAAGAAAATAACCTTGCTGTTGAATCTGAACCTGCTCCTGCAAAGAGAAAACGGGGGGGATGGATAGGGCTGGGAATTTTGGGAATGTTGTTGATCATCGCAGCTGGTGCTGCCATCGGATATTATTCTGCGATTAATGTACGTAAAGCGGAAGAGATCAACCAACGGTTGATCGTTGCCACTACTCAATTCGAGTTAAGTCTTCAAAATATAAACAATGGGGATCTGGACCTGGCTAAAAAACGGTTGGAATATATCATTCAGGTTTACCCCAATTACCCGGGGGCAGCCGATAAGTTGGCTCAAGTGTTGGTTTCCATGGCACAAACCAATCAAACCACAAGCAATTCTTCTACCGTTCCTGTAGTTGAAGCAACCAAGGATACCCGTGGTGCTGCGGCAATTTTCACACAAGCCCAGCAGCAATTGGCCTCTCAAGACTGGGAAAACCTTTTAACGTCAGTGAATTCACTGCGTGATCTTGACCCGACTTATGAAGCTGTTAAAGTGGATGGTATGTATTATTTGGCTTTACGGAATGTTGGTGTCCTCAACATCAAGAAGTATGGCAATATGGAAAAGGGAATTTACCAATTTGCAGTAGCTGAGCAAATTGCCCCGATCGATTCAGAAGCAGATAACTGGCGTAAGTTAGCAGTTATGTACATCGATGGTGAAGCCAACTGGGGTGTAAATTGGCAAGTTGCAGTTAATAACTTTTACCAGCTTTACCAAACTTATCCTTACTTATCTGATTTCAACGGGGTAACCTCAAAGCAGCGGTATACCGAAGCACTTGAAGGTTTAGGCGATACATATATGTCCACCTTTGATTATTGCGGCGCGGTTACTCAATATGGACTTAGCGCCAGTCTCACCAGCAGTGAATCTTTGAGCGCTAAAATCACTCTGGCACAGGCAGATTGTGCTAATCCGCCAGCAACACCGACTCCGACTGTAAATCCAAATATTGCAACACCGGAGACTCCTGTTGGCAGTTAGTAAGTTCAAAAGATAAAAAAAAAAGTGATGGAAATTTTTCCATCACTTGTTTTTTTATGGTGTAAACAAGTACCCGGTCAAGTCGTGAGTCATGGCTCCGGTGATCTTGACCTGGACAATTGTCCCAGGCTCGGCTTCTTCTTCTACCAGGACCAGACCGTCGATCTCAGGAGCATCTCTGAAGGATCTACCGACCGAAATGCCATCTCCTTTGCCCTCAATCAAAACATCCAGAGTTCTTCCGATCCAATGCTGATTCTTCTCAAGAGAGATCCGCTCCTGGAGTTTCATCAAACGCTCCAAGCGTTCTTGTTTGACTTCTTCTGGAATTGGGTCACCAAGTGGTTCGCTAGGTGTGCCAGGCTCGAACGAAAAAGTAAACGCTCCCACATGATCAAACTTGATCTCTTCCATAAAATCAAGGAGCATTTGGAATTGTGCTTCAGTTTCACCGGGATAACCCACAATGAATGTCGTACGTAACGATACGTCAGCCATTGTGCTACGGATCTTCGTAAGAGATTCGCGTACCATGTCCATATTGGATGGACGTTTCATACTCTTCAATACTTCAGGGGAAGCATGCTGCAGGGGAATATCCAGATAATGAACCATTTGTTGATTCTTTGCCATAAACTCAAGCAAATGATCGGTAATAAAACCGGGATAAGCGTACAAAACTCTCACCCAAGGGATATTCGGAATGCGCGGAAGTAAGTTTTCTAATAATGTTGCCAAACCATCTTTCATGCCCAGATCAGACCCGTAGTCAGTAGTATCTTGGGCGATCAAGATCACTTCCTTGATGCCGGCGACTTGCAGCGTTTCAGCATCATGGAGGATTAATTCAGGCGCGCGGCTGACTGTTGTTCCTTTAATCAATGGAATAGAGCAAAAAGCACAGGGACGGCGGCATCCATCGGCGATCTTGAGGTAAGCGCTGCCTCCCTGAACGGACGTTCGCGAAATCCCTTTTTCGTTTGTGCTGATGGCAGCAGGTTCTGGCAAGTTGTAGCGCGGTGCGGTTGGGTTTTGTTTTAGCTGGTTCAGCAGATCGAGTATATCCATCCAGCGACGGGTGCCAATAAAACCATCCACCCCTTCAATTGACTCAGACATCAATTGCCGCGATCGTTCAGTGAGACAGCCGGCTGCTACCAATAATTGGCCAGGTTTTTTCTTTTTGGCAAGATCTGCTAAAACATCCATTGATTCTTGACGGGCAGAAGCAATAAACCCGCAAGTATTGACGATCATTACACTAGCCTGTGACGGTTTATTTACCGTCTGGTAGCCATTTTGAATGAGGAGTGAAGCCATAGAATCGGAATCGACGGAGTTTTTTGCACAGCCGAGAGAAACCAGGAAAAACGAATTTTCTTTCATAAGGATAACTGCCTGTCCATTAAGGGGTTGGGGTTGAGTTCATTAGGGTGGGAGTGAGTGTAGGTTTGGCTGTGGGCTGCGGAGTTAACGTTGGCAATGAAGTAGGAGCCGGGGTAGCTGTGTTTAGTGCACCCAGATCGGTGTAACCTTTGGCCGTATATTGTATATTCATTACCTGGGATAACGATCCTAGAATACCCAGATCTTTTTGATTGTAATAAACTTCCAGAGCGGAAGCATCACCGGTGAGAAGAACGATGGCGGTGTTCCCGGAATAAGTGTATGGAGTTCCCGGCACAACGCGTCCATTAAATACGTCTTTGCCATCCACAGTGATCTTCATATAGGCACGGTGTTGTGCCACCACAACCAACTGAATTGATCCGCTGATTGTCGGGGAGGTAGTTCCTTCCTGGGAAGCAAATGGCGTAAAACCTACGATCCCGCTTTGACTGGCCTGCACAGTCACACCCTGAATGGTCACCAAATCGGAACTGACCGGTGTACCGCTGGAAAGTAAAAGATCAGAAATGGGGATGACTGTTGGAGAAACTGAATTTGATGAAATACCCACCAATTGCACCGCTCCCCAAATAATGAAAACAAAAAAGACCAGAAACATACCGCCGGTGAAAATTAGGTCAGGCGAGAGAAGTTTTCGTATCCCAGTCAAAGTTTGTTTTGAGCTGGATGCAGGCAAGGGAATACCTGCTTTTTCTTCTGGAATTGTTTCAATTCGTTTTTGTTGTAATGCCTCGGCAAAGCGAGATAAAAATTCTTCCGAATTCAGTCCCATAAAGGCGGCATAGTTGCTTAACATACCTCTGCCTTGAACCGTGGAGGGGAGATCATCCAGGTTCCCTTCTTCGAGAGCGAAAAGATAAATCTCACGAATACGTATTTGCCGTTCTACATCAGCAAGAGATAACCCCAGCGACTCGCGCTTTTTACGTAGGCTGCTGCCAATTGCTTTGCACATGGCTTGATAATTATTTAGTTTCGCGGTGGAATTAACAGGTAAGGGCGCCAGGGTGGGTTCAGAAACTGTCTCATCGAGGGGCTGCGCTTGGTCATTTTTCTTGACAATACGATACGGGATCTTGTTTGTTAATTGTTCAAAGGAATCTTGAATTTTCTGCGAGCTTCCTTTGAGCATTTCGTCTACTGACTCTTTTCCCTGACCGACGAATTTTTTAAAAGTATCCTTGATTTCCGGTGCAGAGATTTGGACACGACCAGGTTGAGCGGGGGAAGGAGCAGCTTCTTCGGGGGTGGCTTCAGGTATTTGGGGAGAAACCAAAAGATCGTAGGGATCAAGATCCAGGTAGTTTGCATAAAGGTGAATAAATCCGCGAGCTTGAGCTCGAGAAGGCAGTTGGTCAAGCTGGTCATTTTCTATGGCTTGAAGATACGAAATACGGATCCGGGTAGCTTGAAATACCTGATCAAGAGATAGCTTTTTCTCTTCACGAGTTTGACGTAGGATTGTACCGGCAGATTGTTCTATCATTTCTTTATTTTATACTAAAAAACCGGCCAACCAGCCTCCAGGCTGAATTTGGCCGGTTTTTACTGTGCCTGGAAAAAATTATTCTGCTTTTTCTTCGACAACCGGTTCTTCGGTTGGCTTTTCAGTAACAGGAGCGGCCTTTACAGGTTCTTCGGCAACTTCTGGCTCTTCGCCTTCACGATAAACCATTACCTTCACTTTGGGGGTCAGGTCGATGGTGAGACGAACGTGAGCTGAATGTTCACCAAGAGTGCGTATCGGTTCTGCTTCCACCTGGCGGCGATCAATTTGGGTGCCGAGTTTTTTGTTGATGGCATCTGCGATCAATTGGGTGGTAATGGAACCATACAGTTTTCCGGTTTCACCGGCTTTGCTGGTGAAGACCAGTACCAAGCCATTGATCAGATCGGATAACCCGCCCATTTCTTGATTCAAGGCAGCCCGGGAAACTGCAGCTTTGGCGCGGATCTTTTCTACAGATTTCAAAGCACCTGGTGTAGCTAATACGGCAAGACCCTGTGTGAGAAGGTAATTGCGGCCGTAACCATCAGCGACTTTTTTTACGTCGCCGGTATGGCCTAACTTATAAACATCTTTGATCAATAAAACTTTCATTTTCAAGCCCTTTCCTGAAATGGATTGCGTCAGTGCGAAGGGTACAACGCATGACTGAAAGATTTTACCCTATGAAGAAGGAATGGTCAATGCGCGCTGCAGGCAGGCAAAGATCACCATGGTCAAGCGATCCAATCTACTTTATTTCACAGGGAGAGCAGCATAAAAACACCTGCTGATATCACAAGCAGCTTGGAGAAAACCCGGATCGCACTGGCAATCCGTACGTTTAACAATCCAAATGGAATGAAGAAAATGGCTGTGGAAAGATGATAAACAGATAACAGGTTTCCCACCCAGGTAGAACCAATAACTTTTAGTCATATACAGTTTGTCGTTGAACTGCCATTCGGCTTTCCAGCCAGAAGGTGAAAAAATCTAAGTTGCGATAATTCTTATTTGAATTGGAAAGTTAGATGGAACGGAAAAGAAAAATCGCTGTCAAAATAACAAGGAAAATAATGGCGGGAGGATGTTTTTTATTATCCTTGCCGTTATTATGGCATAAAACCAAATAGATGGAGAATTATCAGTCAATTAGTCCTCGTAAAAATTCCCTTAAGAAATTTGTGAGGTAAAATTTAAAGATCAAATACTTTTTAAAAAGGTTCGGATTAATGCGTTCCTCTTCAGTCGATTTTTATATCTTGCAAGCGCTCAAAAAAGAGCAATCCCATTTGACTTCGCATGAAGTTTTTGAAAGGATCCAGGGTCAATTGCCCGCAGTGAATCCTTCGACCGTTTATCGTGCTTTGGAGCGGTTGGTAAAGGGGAGTAAGGTATCCATTTCGGATATGGGAACCGGTGCTGAGGTATATGAATTAGCGGAAGGGGAAACCCACCATCATCTCGTGTGCCAGAACTGCGGAAAGATCATTACGTTGCATCACGAAGAAGTGGATGGTTTCTTTCAAAAACTCGAAAACGACAAGAATTTTAAAATTCTTACCAACCACCTGGTTTTATTTGGAATTTGTGAAGAGTGTCAGAATAAATCCTCTGACCCAGAAAAATAAGACATGCAGGTTATATTTTTTTTGATCAGTTCTGGTGTTTCCAGGCTGGGTTGATTGACCAATGTGCTCACTGGATATTCTGCCATTTTCTCGGCAGTATAAGGTTGAAACAGCGATTGCAAGGTTGCCGGAGAAGTAGCGGGGTTTAACCAGGTCCAGCAATTTTGGCTATCCAAGATCACCGGCATGCGCTCGTGAATTGGGCTGATCAACTCGTTTGGCGCACTGGTGATGATCGTGAAGGTAGTCAGGCGGTCTCCAGTTGTGGGCTGCCACTGTTCCCATAACCCGGCAAAAAAGAAAGCACGATGATTTTTAAGGAAGAAATAGTGGGGTGAGGACGGTTGTTTGCCGGGGTTTTTCTGCCACTCGTAAAAACCATCCGCCAAAATCAGGCAGCGCCTTTTAAGAAACGCGTCTCGGAAAGACGGCTTTTCGAGCAAAGTTTCACTGCGAGCGTTGATCATTCGCGCGCCAATAGCGGGATCCTTTGCCCAGGAGGGAATCAACCCCCAACGCATCCATTCTACCCGGCGTGAAGAAAAATCGCGGATGACCGCTGCCGGCTGCACGGGAGCCACATTGTAGCGGGGAACAAAATCTGCCGGAAGATCTCCCAGATCCAATTCTTCCATGAATTCAGCCGGTTCGAGCGCGATCGTAAATCTGCCGCACATTTTATTTTCCCTTTCAACTGTCAAATAAAACCGCTTGTATGTCTATTGTAAATCATTATAATCAGAGTAATAAACTCTTATTATTGATTTTATTCCCGAAAGGAATGCTATGAGACGAAAATCCTCGTTTTTTATTTTTTTGGTGGCCGGGATGATATTGGTCAGCCTCGCCTGTAATCTCACAGCACAAGCGAGTGGCACACCTTTTAATGAAGAGACGGCGGTAGCTGGCACAGTCGCGGCTTTAACCCCGGTCAATCCATCCAGTACACCAGAAGCGCATGCCGTTCCCACCACAACGGCCGCGCCGGTTGTGACTCCAGTGCGGGTTTCTTTTGTGGATTCTGCTCGCAATCTTTACGTTTGGACAGAGGGTTCCGCAGCACCGGTTGAATTGGTAAGCAGCAGGGATGTAACGGATAGTTTTGTCTCATCGGATGGCAGTCTGATCGCCTTTTCACGCGGAGCTGTAGACATGAGTAATGAACTGGATGTGATCAACGCTGACGGCACAAATCAACGGGTCTTGATCAACACGGCTGCATTTGCCGCATTGCCACACCCGGCTGATTCTACCGGGTTGGTGCCTTATAAATTAGCCTGGATTCCCAATAGTCATCGTCTGGCGATGAGTGTACGCATTACCTTCGAAGGGCCGGGATTGCAGATCGGAGACACACTTTATTCTATTGATGCTGACAGTGGAACATTTTCTGCATTGAGCAATCCGGGTCAAAACTTCGATTTCTCCTTCTCACCGGATGGTTCTTGGCTGGTGATTACCCGCCCGACAGGGGTTGATCTCTATTCAGCAACAGGAGCATTGGTGGCGGCAAATGCCGTTTCGCATGAATTTGTGAACACGGCTTCGGAGTATGCCTGGACTGCGTTACCCGCCTGGAAAAATGATAGCAGCAATTTTGCGGTGGCTATCGCTCCGAAAGAACCCTGGGGAGATGCTCCGGGTGCCAGTGCGGTTTGGAAGGTGACAACAACCGGAGCAGCCACAAACACCTATAATGGCTCGATGGGTTTTTTCCCGGCAGGGATTGCCAGCTTTAACCCCGACCTCACCCGCATGGTTTTTACCACTCGCGTGGGCGCTGCTGCGGATAACAATTGGGCTTTACATATCGCCAATATAGATGGCAGCGCAGATACTCTCATTGACACCGGTTATTTTGGTAAATTACCGGTTTGGTCCCCTGACGGCAGCAAATTTATCTATACAAAATTGGTGGGGTCAACCCGCCAGGCTTATCTGGTACAGAGTGGATCCGTACCGACTTTACTCGGAGATATTACTTCTTTGATCGATGTCCGATGGTTGGACAATACCCGTTATATTGTTTCCAGCCGGATGGCTGGCGGTTCCTCGCTTTTATTGGGAACGGTAGGCAGCCCCAGCGGAGTGATCTTCAATGACCCCACAGTTTCTGACCAACAGGGATTCTCTTTTGATGTGAACCGTTGACCAGTGAATTAAACTTACAGCGAAGCCCAATTGTTTTCTTTTTTATTTACACAAAAGGGAAATAGAAGTAGGTTATAATTTTTATATGTATTTTATATTTGCATGTTGAAGTACCAGGAGATACTATGGTGAAATTTAAAAGCATGGCGTTGTCTGTGGTTTTTGTGCTGATATCCAGCACAATTTTGACGGCTTGTCAGACCGCGCTTTCTACGGAACAGATACAGGGAACGATGAACGCGGCAGTGAACGAAACTATGGCTGCCATGCCAACGGCAACTTTAGTCCCGACGGCTACGGCCATTCCCACACCAACATCAACACCCACACCCGTACCGGTGCAATATGGACCATCGAACTTCCCGGATAACGTGGATCCATTGACCGGGTTAACGGTTGCTGATCCGTCCATTCTGGTACGCCGCCCGGTGATGGTAAAAGCGTCTAATTTCCCACGTGAAGGCAGACCCCAGGCCGGGCTTTCCAAAGCAGATATTGTCTTCGATTATTCCACCGGGGAAGGAGCAAACCGATTCCTGGCTTTGTATTATGGGCAGAATTCGGATCAGGTTGGACCGATCCGATCTGGACGTTATATTGATGAATGGCTGGTAAGCATGTATCAGGGTGTATTGGGGATGATGTATGCCTGGGCACCAGAATACGCTGAGATCGTTGGCCGGTTATCCGATCAGCGGGTGATCAATGGCACGACCAATACCTGCCCGGCGATATGCAATAAAAATTTGGGAATTTCTGAAATCAGTTGGTTTGCAAATACTGCAGAAATGACCAAGTATTATGAAAAATCTGCTGGCGCCGAAACCAAACCCGTTCTGGATGGAATGTTATTCAATACAATTCCACCGGTGGGTGGAGCTGATGGATCAGAAGTGAATATGCATTTTGGCAAATCGAACGAAAGCTTTTGGCAATATGATACCACTTTAAAAAAATACCTCGGTTCGATCGACTATAAGGTCAATGATTCTGATGAAACATTCACCATGATCCCCTGGGTGGATCGCAATACGAATGAACAATTAGCCTTTTCAAATGTGATCATTGTTTTTGCGTCTTACACAACTTTAAATGGTGATGATACCCTGCATCAGGTTTCACTTGTTGGAGCCTCAGGCAGAGCACTTATTTATCGGGATGGACAGGTTTACGACGGAATATGGAAAGGCATCAATACCACCGGCCCGCTACAATTCTTTGATGCGAGCCATAAGCCAATGGAATTGCAGCCGGGAAATTCCTTTATCGCGATCACGGGAACAAATTCAGTGGTTACTCAAGATTCCCCGGGTTCCTTTAAAGTTTCGTTTTACAAACCATAAGATAGAAGTAATTCCCGGGTGAAAGATAAATAGAACTTCTAAAACGATAAACAAATGAAAAAGCACTCCATGTGAATCAACATGGGGTGCTTTTTTTGTCTATAAAAAACGGTCAGATGAATTATTCAAATACCTTATTCTTGCTCTTCCCAGACGGAATGATAGGCTGCGATGGATTCGAAATAGGTGACCATGCGCTGATAAAAGGTATGTGGGGTGATGGAGGCGCTGTCACCGATGACGATCAGCTTTCGCCGGGCGCGCGTCAGCGCCACATTCATCCGCCGTACATCTTCGAGAAAGCCGATCTCGCCTGCCCGGTTGGAACGCACCAGCGAAACGATCACGGCTTCTTTCTCCCGCCCCTGGAAACCATCCACGCTGTCGATTTCCAACTCGGGCTGGGGCAGGCGCTCCCGCAGCAGCCGCACCTGCGCCGAATAGGGCGAGATGACGGCAATCTCGGCCGCGGAAA
>PMIV01000106.1:1455-14468 GCA_003158355.1 Anaerolineaceae bacterium | reverse complement strand
GCGGTTAAAATGATGACCTTATTTAAAATAAACAGCCCTGAATAGCTTAGTAACTATTCAAGGCTGTTTTATTTAATTCTCTTTTTTGCTTCACCCGTTCAAACGTTTATAAATATCCTTCGTTTGTTTGTAATAGGTAACAAATTCAGCATAAATCTTGTCATAAATCGCGCGGTTGGCCGGGTTAGGTGTGTAGACGGTTTCAAATTCCACATGCTTCTGCAGATCACTAAACTTGAGCAGCCCCAGGGCTTCGGCGGCGATAAAAGCGGCGCCGCGGGCATTTACCTCGATTGGGTCTTTCACCTGGCGTATGGGCAAATTCATCACATCAGCAAAGATCTGGCACCAGATTCCAGATTTAGCGCCGCCGCCAACAATATTTAACGCTTCAAATTTACGGCCAAGGAACTTTTCGGTTGGACCAAGCATCCAACGCGTATTCATGGCCACTCCCTCCAAAAATGCGCGGATAAGGTCTTCACGGCTATTTTCAAGCGATAAATTAATAATGGAAGCACGAACATTGCTGTCTTCAATCGGGGAACGCTCGCCGTAGATCCACGGTGTATAGATCACGCCGTTACTGCCCGCAGGAACCCGTTCTGCGATGCGATCCATTACGCGGTAAACATCGGGAAGGTGCTCTTCGCGCATCAATTCATCTTTGTGGTACAAAATCTTATCGCGTAAGAAGGTCAGGTTTCCGCCTGCTGTGGTCTGCATCACGATCATCAAAAATTTTCCGGGGATAGCACACGGAACAGAAGCCAGCGAACTGCCAATATCCGTCTTTTTGAAAGGCACATGAGCAGCGATCCATGAAGAAGTGCCGATATATAAATGCCCTTCATAATCACCAACGGCTCCGGAACCGATGGCAGCCGAAGTGGTATCAATGGCGCCGGCCACTACTTTCACTCCGGGTTTCAACCCCAATGATTCAGCAACTTCTGATTTTAGTTCTCCTAATATAGCATCGCAGGGCACAATTTCGGGGAATTTATCCGGGTCAATACCGCAATTTTTTAATAACGCCGGTGAATATTTAACATTGGCGGAATCACGGTTATCTGTGACCCAGGAGGTCAAAATTGAATCAGGGGTGGCTACAAAACGGCCGCTCAGACATAAATTCATGTAATCAAGGACGTTAAGAAACTTATACGTCATTGCATAAACTTCTGGGAATACATCGCGGATGAAAAGCATATGGGCGGAGGGATCTTTGCCAGTGAGTGAGGGTGCTCCCCCGGTCAAATTGATCCAGCGGGCTAATTTCATAGCTTCATACCCCGCCACTTCCGGGAATCCTCCGGTGATCTGTTTCAAATTCTGGGCTCCGCGCATGTCCATCCACAAAACACAATTCATCAGAGGATTGCCGTCGCGATCAACCGCCACAGTGCCTTCCCCCTGGGTGGAGCAGCATACCGCCTGGATCGTTTCTACATCTACCAAATTTTTGGCAATCAAACGCTTGGCTGTGAACAAGAAAGCGTTCCACCAATCATGTGGGTCCTGTTCGGCTCCACCGTTAGGGAGTACTTTGAGCGGTACTTCCTGAAATTCCCAACCCAGCACTTTGCCGCTGAGTGAAATGATCGCCGTTTTACACCCGGAGGTTCCCAGGTCAACGGCTAAAAAGCAGGGTTCATTTGCCATATTAATTTGCCTTTTTCAAGTATTCGGGGTCTTTCAACCGGGAGATCAAGAAAGCGCTGACCAACAGCAGTCCAACCATCAGCAGCAAAGCTGGCGTAAAGGATCCGTCAGGTGCTTTGATGGCTTCCATGATGTAAACAAATACCACTGAAGCCTGTCCAAAAAGTTGGATCAGCCCATTGCTGGTTCCTTCNNGTCTTATCTGAAAAGGGCGGAACCACTACAGCCCCAATCACTCCGCCGATCAGCATCAAGGCGCCTAGTGTTCCAGCATCCGTTGTACTGAATCCCCGCGGCCGGATAATGGCTTCTACCCAGGTGGTCACGCCGTTAAACAGGCCCATACCAATGAATGAAATCGCCAGGTAATACCAGAACATCTTGTTCTTGACTGCGTTTTTAAGACCGTCCAGCATTAACGCCCGCACTTCCATACCAGCCGGGCAGGGAGGCGTGGGGGGTGTTTCGCGTGCAAAGATAATAAACAACAGTGCCGAAAATGCCGCCACAATACCGTATATTAATTGTACATGTGGGATTGACATTGTTTCAGTCAGCATTGGTGTGAGTACCATTCCCAATGCAGTACCCACCAGATTCGCCAGGGTCACCAGACCAACAGCCGTCGCCCGGAACTCCAAATTAAACCATTTCGCCGGGACGGTCGTCCAGGCATTCAGTAAGAACGGTTGGGCTATGCCAATGCCAATAGTGCTGAGCAAGACCAATGTGTAGTTTGCACCGGCCAACCCGCGCACGATCCCAAAGACCCCCATCAGGATTGCACCCAGGCTGACAGTTTTACGGTAGCCGTAAGTGTCGATTGCCCACGAAACTGGCAGAGACAAGGGGATAAAAGCGATCATGAACGTCATGGCCAGGAAACCAATCTGTAGATCGGATACGCCATAAAAGGTCGCAGCCGGTCCTGTGATTGGAGCATATCCGATCCAAAGGATTTGGATGGTAAGGTTAATAAACATAAATACCGCTAAAATCACCCAGCGGTATTTATACAGACGGTATTCTTGAGTTTCCATTTGCCATCTCCAGAGTTCAATGTAATGTTCTGGAATAGATTATAGCCACTATTTTAGACTTTTGGGCCTTTTTCTTTTAAATTACAAACTCTTGATATCATTCCGCTTTTTCGGGCTCGGGTAGTATGAACCAAATCTTCAAACCACCTGTAGCTATATTTTCAGCGCCAACCTTGCCGCCCTGGCTTTCTACCAGTTGTTTCACAATTGCCATTCCCAGGCCAGCTCCACCGGCTGCACGCGCGCGGCTTTTCTCACTGCGCCAGAAACGATCAAAAATACGTTCTACTTCGCCGTCGGGTAAACCTGTTCCATTGTCAGCAATAGAAACCTTGACGCTGCCAGACATATGTTCAACAGAAATACTCACTTTGCCGTCCTTGGTACTGACGTAACGAAGAGCATTGTCAATAATGTTACCAACCACCTGTTCCAGCCGTTGGGGATCTACCCAAACAAAAGCAGTAGGTTGGTCTGTGGTCATTTCAATCTCTATCCCTTTATCCTGGGCCTGTGGTTTAAAGATCGCGATAGACCTCTCCAGAGACTGGACTAGCTCAACACTGTGCATCTCAAAATGGAGTTGGCGGTTTTCTGCCAAAGTGAGTAAGCGCAGATCTTCTACCAACCTTTCCAAGAGATATGTCTCCTCAAGAGCCGGAGCGATACTGGCATCGTTGGCAGGATAGATACCATCCACAATACCTTCCAGACGCCCCCGCAAAATGGATAAGGGGGTGCGCAATTCATGAGCGACATCAGCCAATAACTGTTTCCGCTCATTGTCATTCCGTTCCAGAGCTTCGGTCATCAAATTAAAATGTTCAACCAAAATGGACAGATCATCATTGCCTTTTTTTGTGACGATACGTGTGGAAAGATCCCCGGCAGCTACTTTTTGTGCTGCTGCCATGACTTCTGAGATCGGGTTAACCACCCGGCGTGTAAGCAAAATTCCGATAATGACAGCAAAGATCGCTAATACGAGTGAAATTTCGATAGTGGGGTTAATAAAAGAAATCGTTAACCGCAATGGATGGGGAATATCTTTTTGGTCTTTGATGATTCTGCCCACTACTTGACCATTTACAGTAATTGCTTCTGCAGGGTTGCCTGGGCCAGATGGAATTTGTTGACCGATCATAGGAGAATCCGTTCTACCATGATCGATGATCACAATATTGTTTTGATTCACAATGACCGAGTTATTCCAATCTTGTGCTGTGTACTTGCTATCTGGTTTTTGAACTTCCTGAACCAATTTATCAACATTATTCCAACCCCCATTCCCTATATAAAATGCTTCCAATAACATGGTGCTGGGAGATTGATAAAATGGATTTTGCTTGGCAGAATTATTTATTTCAAGGATTGTTATCGCTAAGATACTAATAATAGTAATACCAACTACGATCGCGAAAGCGCGTAAAACGATAAGGAGCAAACGCGAGCGAATGCTTTTAATTGAATTTTCGGTTTTTTTTTCCATTATTAATGACCTGCAAATTTGTAACCTACGCCATGAACTGTAACAATATATTTCGGTTCACCATCATCTGGTTCGATTTTGCGGCGTAAATTACGAATGTGCGAGTCAATTGCCCTTTCATAACTCTCAAAAGAAACTCCGCGTACTGCTACCAATAATTGAGACCGCGAAAAGATCCTTCCAGGTTGACTGATCAACGTAGCCAGGATCTCAAACTCAGTGGGTGTAAGTGATATTTCACCGCTGGGTAAAATGACAATGTAACGGTTCCGATCCAGAGTCAGATCATCTATCCGAATCACCTCTGCTGGGGAATTACCGGAGACCCGGCGCAATACAGTTCTTACCCGAGTCACCAATTCACGTGGGCTAAAAGGTTTTGTAATGTAATCATCAGCGCCCAATTCCAAGCCAATTATTTTATCTGTTTCTTCCACTCGTGCAGTAAGCATAATAATTGGTGTGTTATGTTCCTTGCGAATTTCCCGGCAAACATCCAGACCATCCATGCCTGGAAGCATCAGATCCAAAATAACCAAATCTGGGTTTTCTCGATCCACTAATGCCAAAGCTGAAGGGCCATCACTGGCTGAGATAGTATCAAAGAAAGCCGCTTTTAAATAATCACGACAAATCTCAACGATCTTTGGTTCATCATCCACAATTAATATTTTCTTTGACATAGTATCCTATTCTCGCCGATTGATGAGTCAGGCAATCCACAAATTACTTTGTGGATTGCCCATTCATTCATCATCTCTAAGCTGGTTCTTTCACCAATTTAGATTTAGGTAAAACCACCAAGACAATGATACAAATTGCCAACAAAATTTTCAAAATATTCTCGATCAGGGATATTGTAGAAAATGAACGGAATATCCCCGGGACAGTGGCGATTAGAACTAAAGCTGATGTGATGATCGATAAAACGATACCCCAGCGTTTTGAGGCCCACAATCCGCCGATAGCGATCAGTCCAAGAATCAACTCAACCGCATACAGAACATATTGAAGAACCCTCGTTGACTGCATCATGCCACCACGATTTCCGGGAGCTCCACTACCCGGTTGGAATTGCTGGCTGGAACCATTATTATCTGGTCCTGCCCCAGGTTGGCTGGAATTCGTGCCATTTTGGGTACCGCTTGGTCGAGCAGGAGGAGTTCCCTGTGGTGTGTTTCCGGAGGGAAGATTTCCCGAAGGGGAATTACTTCCACCTCGCGGACCCATTCCACCGATCAACCTTTGTCCGCCAACCATTGGCCAGACTGCGCTGATCAAGATCAAAACGAGTACAAGGACAGCAGCAATTGTTAATGTTAAAGGTCTTTTCATATTTTACTAACTTCTTTCTTTTTACGCCTATTCATACCGTAGAGCAACAATTGGACGAAGCTTTGAAGCCAGGTAAGCAGGGTAAATTCCGAAGAAAATACCGATTATAGCTGCAGAGAAGAACGCCAACACTAAAGTATCAATAGTGATCTTTGCAGTGATCAACCCCAGCAAGGTAAAGGCTTCAGCAATTGCAGAACCCAGCAAGATGCCGAGGACCCCTCCCATCACCGCCAGTGTCATTGTTTCGATCATGAACTGAGTTAAGATGATTCTCTGGGTAGCTCCCACTGCTTTTCGCAGACCAATTTCACGGGTTCTTTCGGTAACAGATACCAGTTCGATATTCATAATACCGATGCCACCCACTAACAATGAAATAGCTGCGATTGCTCCTAAGAAAGCTGTCAAAGTGCTTGAGACAGTGCTCAAAGTTTCCAGTGCTTGCGCCTGGCTGGATACTGAGAACGGTAAGGTTTCGTCAAGGGTTAAGCCATGATCGGAACGAAGGACCAGTTCAGAATCACTAATCACAGAATCCACTACATCTGCGCTTGAAGCAGAGATGTAAATGCTCGAAACCGTTCGTTTCCCATTACTCATAGCAGATGTGCCAAATACTTTGTCGTATGCAGTTGATAATGGGATCAAAACTACTTCATCACCACTCGACATGCCTGTAGAAGAACCCGAGGCTGCAAAAACACCGATGACGGTAAAATCTTTACCACCAATTGTCAATTTTCTTCCCAAAGGAGCAAGTCCATCAAAAATATCTGATGCAATCTGCGAACCCAACACTACTACCTGATTATCAGAGGTATAGTCGCTCGCGGCGATAAAACGACCTTCGGCGATTGTATAGGATCGAACATCAAGATAGTTAGCGGTCACCCCTGTAACTGAAGCATTGGATGAACGGGTTGTGCTGGAAATTGTTTTCCGGGCCGAATACGAGGGTACCGCTTCCCTGATTCCGGAGACAGTAGAAACAATATTCTGGTAGTCTGAGTAGTAAAGTGAAGCGTCTGAACTAACTCCTCCCGGGCCAAAACGCATTTGGGCAGAAATCGAGACCAGGTTTGAGCCCATGCTTGATACACTATCAGTGATGCTCGAAGTTGCTCCTTTACCAATCGAAAGGAGTGCGACCACTGCAGCTACACCAATGACAATACCTAATACTGTCAGTGAAGACCGCAGCATGTTTGCCCGAAGAGCTCTCAAAGCAATTTTTACATTGCCAACAATATTTAAGTTCTTAAAGAATGTAAATAACTTCATTTGCTTACCTCCATCTTTTTGGCATCGGCTTCATCTTTTTGCCTGAAAGGGTTGGCAATCAAGGGTTCTGCTACTATTTCTTCGCTCTTGACCTGACCATCTGCCAGATGGATGATTCTTTCGGTATGCCGTGCTGTGAAAGGATCATGGGTTACATAGACAACTGTTTGATGACGTTCACGATGTAACTTTTGGAATATGGCAATAATCTCAGCACCGGTTTTGCTATCCAGGTTACCTGTTGGTTCATCTGCCAGTAAAATGGAGGGTTCATTCACCAGAGCTCTGGCAATGGCCACCCGCTGCTGCTGCCCACCAGAAAGTTGGTTCGGGTGGTGATGCAACCGCTCGCCAAGACCTACAAGTTCCAAGGCAGCTTTGGCACGTTCCATTCTTTCCTTAGGATTTGTTCCATCGTAAACCAATGGCAGCATAACATTTTCCAAAGCATCAGTTCGGGGTAAAAGGTTGAATTGTTGGAAAACAAATCCAATTTTATGCGCTCGAATAAACGCCAATTCATCCTCGTTCATTTTTTCCACTTCTTGACCATCGATAAAATACTGACCTGAAGTAGGAATATCCAAACAGCCTAAAATTGCCATTAGCGTGCTTTTACCTGAACCGGAAGGGCCCATGATGGATACCATTTCACCATCATTGATCTTCAGCGAAACCCCATCCAGAGCGCGAACTTCGTCACCACCTAGAGTGTAGATCTTTGTTAGATCTTTTACTTCAATCATGTGAATACCTCATTTTCTTTTTTAAGTTTCCTCTATTGTCCAGGAGGGCCGCCGGCAGGTGCGCCACCACCAGCACCACCCAACAAGGAAGAAGCACTCGAACTACTTTTCTGAGTAGACGAGGATGTGCTCGAGGATGAGGTAGTACTTGTTGATGAAGATACCAACTGAACAGTATCGCCTTCTTTTAGATCACTTGAAGTAACAACGACTGACGTTCCTGAAACTGTTCCGCTGACAACAGAGATGCGTTCTACCGTTCCATCAGTTTTTACAACATTGACGAATTCACCCGTATCATCAGTTTGAACTGCTGCTACAGGTACTGTAAGTTTCGTTGCAGCTTCACCAGTTTCGATCACAACGGTTGCTGTGGCACCAAGTAAGATACTGGAATCAGCATTATCCAAAGTAACACGAACTGTATAGTTCACTACACCACTGCTCGAGCTGCCCACCGGGTTGATAAAGGTTACTTTACCAGTAGAGGTGATATCAGGAAGAGCAGAATAGGTGATGGTTGCAGTATCGCCAATTTTTACTTTTGAAATATCAGTTTCATCGACCAACACATCAACATAAAGAACATTGCGGTTGACCAAAATGATTGCAGAAGTTCCTTCCACTACCTGGTCGCCCACCTGGGTTTGAATTGCCACAACTTCACCATCAAATGGTGCGGTGATCGACAGCATATTGACTGTTGATTGGGCGGCATTCACTTTTGCCTGAGCAGAAGCAATATCGTCAGAACTTGGGCCATTCTTGACCGCGTCATAAGTACGTTGAGCATCTTCCAATTGAGCTTTTTTCAAGTCAAGAGTTGCCAGAAGAGTCTGGTTATCTAATGAATCAGGAATTGCCCGATAATAATCCAAAGTTTGCTTCATCGTTGCACGATCAATGACTGCCTGGGAATAATTCTGTATAGCCAGTGCTTTACGCGAATCATTGTCCGGTAATTCACCTAATGCATCTAATTGAGTTTTCAAGTCGACAATTTTATTGTCTTGAATTTGCAGTTTAGATGTCCATACGCTGATCAGATCTGCAGAACCTTGAGTCTTACCGCGATTCCAATAATTTCCTAATGCTGTATCATAAGCACTTTGAGCTGTTGCCAGGGCTAATTCAGCTGTGCCTTTGGAAGTGTTGGAATTCTCTGCGTTTTGCAGAGCACTTTTTGCTGATACCAGAGTTTCCTCAGCAGTGATTACATCTGAGAGAGCAGTGGTTGGGTCAAGTGACATCAAAACATCACCCTTCTTTACATTAGCATTGGTGGTGGCACTGACTGTGCCGACGATACCACTAGTCTGCCAACTGAGAGTTGTCTGTTGTTTGGCATTAATATTGCCGGAAGATTCAACAGTGCTTGACTCAGCTATTTTTGATACTACCCCGGTCGTTGCTGTAGTTGTTTTTGTTGTTGAACACCCGACCAGTAACGCAGAGATAACGATCAAAGAAAATACGATTAGAACGGATTTTTGAAATTTGTTGTGCATGATTTGCTCCTTATAATTTTCTATTGTAAAGATACACTTCATTCGTGAAGAAATTGTGTAGATAACACAGAGAGATGTGGAGTCAAAAAAAGGCAGTTTACCTTTTTTCCTCAACTGATTGGTAAGATTATTTCATCTTTTAATCATTGTTGCAATTTCTATTTAATTATAGAGCCTCAGCAAATTCCAATTTGGGTTATCCACTCAAATTATTTCTCGCGTTTTTTCCATTTGACCTTTTTGTGTAAGTATTTTTTGAATTAATACGACCACTATTGTAAAAGCAGAAATCACGAGAAGATTTTTTAGAAGGTCCAGCCAGGCTGCTCCCAAAAATGTTGAGTCGATTTTTTCTTGTCTACTACCTCCGGTTTCGGAAACCCCCTGCCGATTTTGCTGATTATTCTCACTGTTTAATGAAGGAGGAGTCTCTCCTCTAAAAGGAGCCTGAGATTGTGAAGTTCCACTATTCAACAGATAATAGACCCCAATCGAAAAAAGAGCGACAATCAGTATTACCAAAAGAATTCTTCCAAAAATTTTAAACATTTTTTCTCCTCAATCCCGATCGATCTTTACCGGTTGAGATGCAAATTTATTTGAAGATGCAGGCAATTTTCTAACCGGTTGGATCAGGTGTTTTTTACTCATGGCAGCCACCCAATTCCAATGCAGGGCAAAATGTAAAGCCACCATATAAATCGTGACATCGGCTGCCAGGGTATGAATCTGTTTCCAGGTGCCATTGTGAGGCAAAGCGATTCCCAATTTTTGCAAAGCAAATTTTGAGATCAGCAATCCGCTCAGGTTTAACGTGATAAATGAAACGAAGATCAAAAAATCCACCATGTAATTGATGCGGTTAGTGATTGACATCTTCTTAAAAAAACGGACTGTTGTATTGACTACCCATTTCCAATGCAAAATCAGGTGGATAAGTAAAGTGAAAAAGAATGCCAAACCAAGCCATTCATGAATTTCAATACCTGTAATTGCTGGTTCAAACGCGATTAAAAAACCTACCAATATGCTCAAATCGATCAATAAATTTGTTTTTGTTTTCATCTCAACTCCAATTACTCCAAATTCTACTTTTTTCTTAGAATAAAGATAATCGGATTTTGTGGATAACTTATGTATAATTAGACGAGAAGTGTAAAAAAAACGGCTCCTGGGTGGGAGTCGTTTAAGGTTCCAATTTTAATTGCTTCAGCTAATCCAATATGGTCTTAACCAGGACAATGCCTTTTAGATCAAAATCGGGCCGGGTAAAATCACCGTATCTTTTCTTCAGCATCGGGTAATGCTGCGTAAACACTTCCAGCCCACGGATAATTTCAGCACGATCACCGTTTCCCTGCAATGCTAATGCTTGCCCGGTTTGCCAATCGCCGTTCATGCAAAGACGCACCGGAGCTCCACCGATCAGATTCGTCCACCACAGTTTCTTCTCTGGTGTACCAACCATGATCCAAACTTCTTCCTCGGCGCGAATATACTCTACCGGAGTGGTGAAATGTTTTCCGCTCTTTCGTCCTGTAAAGGAAATGAGCAACACTCCCTTACCCATGATCGCATGAAGAGGAGAAGTAAGGATCCAACGCACAATTGGATTAAATACATGCTTCATAAACCACATTTGATTGCCTCCATTTTATTGAGTCCTGGTCCAAACATTTATCCGGGATAAGCCCCGGTAAACTGTCCTTCGTTTTCAAAGCCCTACTACCCGCAGTTGAGCGTGTTATACACCTCTGCCGGAATTTCAAGGTATAGATCGTTCTGGTTACCATTTCACCAGTTTCTGTTTACTTGTGATTCGATCCCTTTTTTAGTCTTCCTCTTTACGCAAACAGACCAATAATCATCGGTGATCTTCACATTTTAAGGAGTATTTCCTGCATGTAAAACTCCAAATGGAGTGGTTAAGAAAGTATAGCATGGCAGGGCTAATTTCTGTTTTTACGAATTCTTCTCCACTTCAACCTTTTAGTTGAAGCCAAAAATAGGAAAATGGTTGAACTTCCCCCCAAACCCGAGATTATGTGGATATAATAATTTTGTAATTGTGAAATATTTCACGATTAACTTTATCAATTACTTCTTATCAGGAGATTAAAATGACAGAAATTAATGAAACAAAAAAGAATGTACCGACTAGGAATAAAGCCGCTGCCATTTCCAGCGCGAATAACGCCGATGAATTAGATGCCCTCATTCTTAGTGTGAAAGCAGCCCAGCAAAAATTCAGTACCTATACGCAGGAACAGGTAGACGCCATTTTCCGCGCTGCCTCGATTGCTGCCAATGCGGAACGTATCCAATTGGCCAAAGAAGCCGTGGCCGAAACCGGAATGGGCATTATCGAAGACAAGGTGATCAAAAATCACTTTGCCGCTGAATATATCTATAACCAGTACCGCACGACCCAGACCTGTGGTGTCATCGAATCGGACGCCACTTTCGGAATTCAAAAAGTGGCTGAACCCATCGGCGTGATCTGTGGCATCATTCCCACCACGAACCCCACTTCAACCACTATTTTCAAAGCCCTGATCGCCCTGAAAACGCGCAACGCCATCATCTTCTCCCCGCATCCGCGCGCTAAAAAATGCACGATCCATGCTGCCCGCATCATCCTTGAGGCGGCCGTTAAAGCCGGAGCACCTGAAGGCATCATTGGATGGATCGAGAACCCCACCATCGAGTTGGCCAACCGGCTGATGACTCACAGCGGAATTAATCTGATCCTTGCGACCGGCGGCCCCGGCATGGTCAAAGCAGCTTATTCCAGCGGCATCCCTGCCATCGGTGTTGGTGCCGGCAATACTCCGGCTTTGATCGACGAAACCGCAGATATCCGCCTGGCGGTGAATTCGATCATCATGAGCAAGACCTTTGATAACGGTGTGGTGTGTGCCTCCGAGCAGTGTCTGGTGGTGCATAAAGATGTATATCAGGGTGTGTTGGACGAATTTTTGATCCGCGATGCTTACATTCTTTCTCCCGAAGAAAAGAAAAAACTCGGCAGCATTCTGCTCGACTCCAAGACCGGTTCAGTCAATGCACAAATTGTGGGGCAGTCCGCACCAAAAATTGCCGAACTGGCCGGTATCAAAGTTCCTCCCACTACCAAGGTGATCATCGGAGAATTCAGTGAAGTAAACCCCAGTGAACCATTTGCACACGAAAAACTCTCACCTCTGCTGGGCATGGTCCGCTGTGAAACCTTTGAGCAAGGAATTGAGATCGCCCGCCAACTGGTTGAACTGGGCGGGATTGGACATACCTCAGTGATCTACACAGATAAACGCAATCACGACCGCATCAACAAATTTGGCGCAGCCGTCCGCACCGGACGGGTGTTATCGAACATGCCCTCTTCACAGGGCGCCATCGGCGATATCTACAACTTCCGCCTCGAACCTTCCCTTACCCTGGGCTGCGGCAGTTGGGGCGGTAACTCCGTCAGTGAGAACGTCGGCGTCAAACACCTGTTGAACATAAAAACAATTGCCGAAAGAAGAGAAAATATGCTCTGGTTCCGCGTCCCTCCAAAAATCTACCTGAAATCCGGCTGCTTGCCCGTGGCTCTGCAAGACCTTGCCGGCAAGAAACGCGCCTTCATTATCACAGACTCGGCTCTTTTCAACCTGGGTTACGTGGAGCGCATTACCTCAGTGCTGGAGCCGCTTGGTATTGAGTGCGAATGTTTCCATCAGGTACAGCCTGACCCTACCCTCTCCACGGTCAAACAGGGCGTCACCCTGATCAATGCTTTCAAGCCGGACGTGATCATCGCCCTAGGCGGCGGCTCACCTATGGATGCGGCCAAGATCATCTGGATGCTCTACGAACACCCGGACGTGGAATTTGAAGGTCTCGCTCTGCGCTTTATGGATATTCGCAAACGGATCTACAACTTTCCGCTAGTCGGGCAAAAAGC
>PMIV01000106.1:0-1447 GCA_003158355.1 Anaerolineaceae bacterium | reverse complement strand
CCGACCTGGTAATGGATATGCCAAAAAGTCTGGCTGCTGCCGGCGGATATGATGCCATCGTCCACAATATCGAAGCTATCGTTTCGGTTACTGCTACGGACTATACCACCGGGTTGGCGCTCGAATCACTGCGCGTGCTCTTCAAATATTTGGAACGCTCCTACGAAAACGGCGCTCAGGATGCCCGTGCCCGCGAGAAAGTACACAATGCGGCTACAATGGCCGGTATGGCTTTTGCCAATGCATTTTTGGGCATCTGCCACTCAATGGCCCACAAACTGGGAGCTGCCTTCCATATTCCGCATGGTGTGGCTAACGCGCTACTGCTCTCCCAGGTGATCCGCTTTAACGCGACGGATAACCCCACCAAGCAAGCGGCTTTCCCACAGTACCGCTATCCCGGTGCCATCACCCGCTATGTGCGTATCGCAGATTATCTGGGTCTGGGCGGTACGACCAACGATGAAAAAATTGATGCGCTGGTGAATGCTCTTGAAGAGATCAAGGCCAAATTGAACATTCCCCATTCGATCAAAGAATATGGCATCCCGGAAGATGAATTTCTGGCTCGTGTGGACCAACTGGCCGAAGAAGCCTTTGACGACCAGTGCACGGTAACAAACCCGCGCTATCCGCTCATCAGTGAACTCCGCGAGCTTTACCTGCAAGCGTATTACGGGAAATAATCAAGGCAAGTATGGTCGTTGCAGGGGCAGTTCATGATCTGCCCCTGCCGTTGTCTAGTTTTTCAATAAATTGCGATAAAATAACCTGATGGAACCCTCAGACTGTTATCGCTCTTTCATTCAACAATTCCCTCAGTATCTTACAACTTCTTCTTTAGATGATCTGCGCCAGCGTGATTATGCACGTCTGGATACGCAAGGTCATGTTTACCTGGATTACACTGGTGCCGGCCTGTATGCCGAGAGCCAGGTGCAGAAACATCATCAGTTATTGAGCAGTGATGTTTTTGGAAATCCCCATTCCAGCAACCCCACCTCACTGGCGTCAACCCGGTTAGTGGAAAGCGCTCGTGATGCTGTGCTGCGCTTTTTCAATGCCCCGGCTGAAGAATACGTGGTCATATTTACCGCAAATGCCAGCGGCGCGCTTAAGTTGGTGGGCGAATCTTACCCATTTGCTGAAAACGGTCATTACCTGCTTACCTTTGATAATCACAACTCTGTGAACGGCATTCGTGAATACGCGCTCACTCATGGGGCTAACGTCACTTATATTCCCATGGTGCTCCCCGAGATGACCATCGATGAGCAAAAACTGCGCAATTCTCTCAATCTGGCCAAACCCAGCCAACCCAACCTGTTTGCTTATCCGGCACAATCGAATTTCTCTGGTCTCCAGCATTCGTTGGAGTGGATCGAACTGGCTCATGCCAAAGGCTGGGACGTTTTGCTGGATATCGCCGCATTTGCCCCCACCAACC
>PMIV01000139.1 GCA_003158355.1 Anaerolineaceae bacterium | reverse complement strand
GCGGTGGGTGCCGTCGCAGAGGGGCTTCTTGCACGAGAGGCCGCAGCTACACAGGGTGACGCGGTTGCGCGTCTCGAAGGGCTGGCCGTCGGCGCGCTCGATGGGGATGCCGCCGGTGACCCACAGCGGCCCAGCGATGGGGCCGTCTTCAGTGATCTCGGTGGTGACGGCGATTTGCATGGGCAGGTCGGCTTCGATATCGGCTTCGTCTTTCTTGATGGAGTAGGCGTCCACCCCGGCGGGGCAGCGGTCGATCATGGCCATGATCTCGGCGCGTATGCGCGGTTCGGCGGTATCCGCTACCATCTCGTCGATGTTGGTCTGGCGGTTGCCGCAAAAGCCGGAGTTCATGCACAGGTAATCGTCTTTCTTGACCACGATGCCGGTGCCGCTGTCATCCACGCTTTGGCGCTGCGCGAAAGTGCCGGTATCCGCGGTCTCGGTGCCGTCGAATTCGATTTCGTTATGAGTACCGTCGCAGTAGGGCATCATCGAAGATTTGCCGCAGCGGCATAATTTATAAAAGTCCTTTTTTTCGTATACCTTGTCTTTTTTCCAGGTGAGCGGTTCGCCAAATTCGGAAACCACCTGGGTTTTATGTACCAACGGAATACCGCCAAGGACGTGGTAGGAGCCGTCCATTTTGATTACGATCTTCGGGGTTTCGGGGGTTGCAGCATTGTTGTTTTCGGTCATAACGTTTCTCCTGATCACAAAAAACATTCTCTAGGTCGATTATACCTATGAAATGAAGAAGACTGGCAAAAATAATCACCGCGCACTCACCGGGCGGCGAATTAACGAACAAAGCGGATACAAACAACGAACAAATCGGCACGGCATTCACAAGAAAGCTTGACCAACCCCAAAATAATTGTCATCGCGAGCCTTGTGCGTTCTTCCCAAGGAGTGGCGATCTCAGCCCGGGGAGAGACGCACAAATATAGTTAGGAAAATGACGATATGTTTCATTCTTGTGAAAACCTTGAACAAATCGGCGTAACCAGTTGAAAATTTGGGTGTTTTCTGATAAAGTATTATCATTAAATTGTTTTATTAATGATTAATCTTTTACAGCCAGAACAATGATTTTTTCCGTGACCGCCTTTACTTAATCTACTCTCAACCGGTAGATATTTACGGCTTTCACTTCCCCTTTTTTCCCACCTGCCACACGCGAGGCAGGTGGGAACCTTTTAAGGGCAAATAATGCATGATGCTAACTGCGGCACCTGGAATTGAATCAGGGGGCGATCACTTTGATTGTTTTAGGCAATACGGTGATTTGCACAGGCGTCTCGCCCAGCGCTTCGCCGTCAGCCTGAACCAGCGCTGTGGGTTTTGTGGTGATGAGTATTTTTTTACTGGCGCTGATCTTGCGGTATTTGGGTGTGCGTTTTTCACGCTGGATGAACACCTGCCAGATCAGATCGGGCAGATCAAAGACAGTGCGGGCTTGCAAAAGTAAAATTTCGACAATGCCGTCATCGGGGTGAATTTGCAGCCTGTCTTCGATAAAGTGCAGACCGACCAGTCCATAATTGGCCACAAAGATCTCGGTGGCGCGCACCTTGTAGACCTTGCCGTCGGCTTCGATCTTATATTTGTGCATTTGCAATCCAAATAACTGCTTGAAGATGTTTTGAAAATAAGCCAGGTTGCCAAAGGTGCGTTTATGCTCCCGGTCAGCACCGTTGATCATTTTGGCCGAGAAGCCCACTCCCAGATTCATGGCATGCACGGTATTGCCGACGGCCATCATGTCCAGCCTGCGCACGGAATGTTTGCCGGTCATCAGGGCAATGGCATTGTGCGGAGAAGCCGGCAAGACCAGGTGGCGCGCGATGGCGTTCCAGGTGCCGGTGGGGATGATGCCCAGGGGAACATGGCTGTGCAGCAGCCCGGCAGCCACGGCGGCCACTGTGCCATCTCCGCCCACGGCTACTACCAAATCAACTCCGGCAGTCAATTCCTTCTTGATCACTGCACAGAGGTCGTCATTTTTTTTGGTCATATAGAAAGTGGTGACCCAGCCAGCCGCGCGGAACTGCTCGGCGCAGAGCCTTTTTAGATGCTTTGCTTCGCTCGTGCCGGCGACCGGATTGATGATGATCAATGCTTTACTGCCTGGTTTAAATGGGGTAGTCATAGAACGATCGGTTTCCCTGAACTTTATTATATATCAGACCCTATTTCACCGATATTTTTCCGGGGACTATTCTGACAGCGGCTGCGGCAGGCGCAGCTCTGGGGTACGGTGCCAGTCAGCGCAGCGCTGCACAGCGGCACGGATCTCCGCCCGCATTTCGTCGGAGGGGGTCAGGCCCGGCTCCCAGTAGAAAGATTTGACCTCGAAGACGCCCTCTTTGCGATGGGCTTTAGCATCCAGGCGGGCCACCAGCGCGCCGTGGTGGAGCACCGAAAGCAGATAATAGCCGTATTTGCGTTTTTGCGCCGGCAGATAACATTCGATCGAGAAATCATAATCGAACAACTGGTGTGCACGCTTGCGGTCCCAGATGAGCGAATCGAAGGGAGAAAGCAAGGTGGTGAGCGTGGGCTGTAAAGAGGTAGTGTCGGCGTCGAGGCGGGCTTTCACTTCTGTGCTGACTAGAGCGGGTTCCGGCCAACTCTCCACGTTGATCTCACTCACGGCGCCATCTGCCAGTAAAGTCCGCAGGGCTTTGGCTGCGGCAGCTTTGGGCAAGCGGTAATAATCGGCGACCCAACCACTCTGGCAGACGCCCAATGCCCGCACGGACTGCAATGTAAAGTAGCGCATGGTCTCTTCCAAAGAGGGGACGGCATCGTCGCTCCAGGCGGCCAACACCCGGTCGCGCAGATCGTAGACGCGCTGAAATTTATCGCGGCGAACCACCATCATCTCCCCGGCAGCCAGCCAGTATTCGAGGGCATCTTTTTCGATCTTCCAATCCCACCAGGTTCCTTTTTTGCCGTCCTTGCGTTCAAAATCAGCGGAGCGTACTGCGCCGTGTTGTTGCACATGGCTAAGGATGGCATCTGTATCTGCCTGGTGCTCCAGGTACCAGGCCTGGTAATGGTGATAGCGCATCTGTTCAAGCATCATACGGCGGTGATAGGGGTATTGCTCGATAGGGATGAAACAGGCCGCGTGCGCCCAGTATTCAAAGAGGGTTCCTTCGGCCAGGCATTCTTCCAACCAGGCAGGGGAGTACTCGCCCAGGCGGCTCCACAGTGCCAGGTAAGGGCTGCGCGCGACCACGTTGATGGTATCGATCTGCAGGACGCCCAAATTCCGGATCGTTTGCAGAACATCCTGTTTAGCGGCCAGAGCCGGGCGTGGATGTAGCAGCCCCTGAGCGTTGAGCATGAGGGCGCGGGCAGTTGCAAGTGAAATTTCAGCAGCAGGCATGGTGCATCCAATTAACAGAATATATGTTCTGTATTATAGCAGAAATTGTGATTGGATAAAAAGTATCAGTTTTTTGATCTAAAACAGTCTGGTCAGTATAAGAATTCAGAAAAAGTCGGTAGATCAAGTCCGGAAAAATAATCCGCGATATCCACATTCTTTAAAGCGCTTTCAATTTCTGCGCGTTCGTAGCGGATGCCGGCCAGCAGTTTCTCAATTTCTTCCGGTTCATTTTCGGAAAAGAAATCACCATAAAACTTGGCAGCCTGGATCATGCCCTGTTTCACGTCCAGGCGGGCATCGATCTCGCCGCCGGGGAAACGCTGTCTTTTTTCAATGTTAAAGTCAGGTGAATGGCCGTAAGTCCATTCCCAACTGCGATAGCGTTCACTCGCCAGGGTATGGATCAACTCCCAATCCTGCGTGCTCAAAGGAAATTCAGGAATTTTGGGCACTCCCTCAAAATAAGTTTTAAGCAGATGATCGCGAAAGCTCTCGATATCCATTGGCGAGCTGAGGAATTCAGAAATATTTGCCACGCGGCTGCGCACAGACTTGATTCCCTTGGAGGCAATCTTATTCTCGTGAACATGCAGCGCGTCGGATACGTGGGATAAGTCACTATTCAATAGCAATGTGCCGTGGCTGACCATGCGGCCGTTCGAAATGTACTGCGCGTTGCCGGATACCTTGCGNNTTCGCCAGGGCGCGAATCACCGGTTCAGTAAACTTCATAAAGTTTTTGAAATTTTCCGGTTGGTAGTTGGTGATGAAGCTAAAATTCAGATTACCCAGATCATGGTAGACCGCTCCACCCCCAGAAAGCCGCCTCACCACGTGAATGCCGTGCTCTTCCACGTAGGCTCGGTTGATCTCTTCGAGGGTATTTTGATGGCGTCCAATAATTATGGAAGGCTCATTAATATAGAATAAAAGCAAATCCTCTTTGAGCTCCGCCTTGCGCAGCATATATTCTTCAAAGGCCAGGTTCACAGCAGGATCATGTTCGTTTTGGTTATTTACAAATAACATAAAGGTACCCTTTTTCAAAGATCAGTTTTAGTGGGTATAGTAGACCAAATTAGTAACCTATTTTCAATGATAATGCAAAGTTTCGCTTTTTCCAAATTAATTTCTAAACCGACTGATT
>PMIV01000158.1 GCA_003158355.1 Anaerolineaceae bacterium | reverse complement strand
ATGCTGCGCAATTACACAAGCACGACCATTGAATTATGGGGCTACCGGTCAAAATAAATAAATCGAACGGCCGCGGCGTTTGCTCCAATTAGTCACTTTTTAATTAAAAAATAACCGGAACTCAAGAAACGAGTTCCGGTTTTGCTTTCTATCCGTAAGAAACTATTTCGGCAGGAATTGCTCGGCAAAGTGGCAGGCCACGGTATGCCCCGGGCGGAGCTCACGCATCACCGGTTCTTCCTGGCTGCAAATCTCTTTAGCCAACGGGCAGCGCGGATGGAAACGGCAGCCGCTGGGCGGGTTGATAGGATTAGGGATCTCACCTTCGGGCATCTTGGTTGTGCGGCGCTGCAGCGGGTCTGGAACGGGAACAGCAGCCATCAATGCCTGGGTGTATGGGTGCAGGGGATGATCATAAACCTCGTGCAGATCGCCCATTTCACACATTTTTCCCAGATAAAGGATACCAATGCGATCACACACGTACTTGGCAGTAGCCAGATCATGAGTGATGAAGAGGTAGGTGAGATCAAACTCTTTCTTCATCTTCATCATCAAGTCCAACAAGATGGAACGGACAGAAACATCCGCCATGGCGATCGGTTCATCGGCAATAATAAGTTCCGGATGAGTGATGAGAGCACGTGCCAAGACTATACGCTGGCGCTGTCCACCAGAGATCTGATGCGGATAGAGGTTATAAAAAGATTCCGGTGGGTTCATGCCAACTGCGTGCAGAATATTCAACACCCGTTGGTGGCGTTCGTCAGAAGAAAGTTCCGGCATGTGGATCTGTGCCGGGTCCTCAATGGCTTGCCCCAGCGTCATACGCGGATTGAGTGAAGCTAAAGGATCCTGAAAAACGATCTGCATACGTGAGCGCATACGGCGCATGTTTTCGGCAGAAAGGGTTTTAAGATCAATGCCATCGAATATCACCTGGCCAGAGGTAACTTCGTACAATCGTAAGACAAGGCGGCCGATGGTGGATTTTCCGGAACCGCTCTCGCCTGCCAGGCCGAAAACCTCTCCCCGGCGAATGGTGAAACTAACGCCATCCACCGCTTTTACTGAAGGAATATTGCCTCGATTAACCAGGGAAGCAATCAAGCCGGTTGAAACCGGAAAATGTTTGACCAGGTTCTTAACTTCCACCAGGTCTTGACCTGAAGTAGCAATCCGGGAGGAGCTATCTTTTTTAGTTTCTGCAGACTTTCTAGCCATTGGTCACCTTCTGTTTTCCATCGGCTTTTTGGTAAAGCCAGCAAGAAGCAAGCTGTTCGCCGGCAACTGATTCAAAAGCGGGTTCTTCGCGACTGCAAATATCCATTGCTTTGGGGCAGCGCGGATGGAAACGACATCCCGTTGGCGGGTGGAGAAGGCTGGGTGGTTCACCGCCCATTTTGTAGAGATCACCCTCATCCAATTTAATATTTGGCACAGATCTCAATAACCCTTGTGTATAAGGATGCTTGGGATCTGCAAAAACAGCCTCTACAGAACCAACCTCAACCATCTTGGCCGCATACATCACAGCAACCCGGTCGCAAACTTCAGCAACCACACCGATATTATGAGTGATCAGCAGAATAGTCAGGTTAAATTCCTCCTGAAGCTCTTTGAGCAGATCAAGAAATTTAGCTTCGACAATCACATCCAGAGAGGTGGTTGGTTCATCGGCAATAACCAGTTTGGCGCGCAGGGCTAGAGCCAGTGAGATCATCACACGCTGGCGCATACCGCCGGACATTTGATGGGGATATTCTTTGAGACGCTCATGGCGGATACCCAGGCGTTCAACCAAATCCTCTGCGCGGGCGTGGGCAGCAGCATCACTGACTTTTGGTTCATGCGTCTGGATGGTTTCGGTAAGGTGTTCCATAATGCTTTGCACCGGGTTGAGCGAGGTCATTGGGTCCTGAAAGACCATGCCGATATCAGCCCCGCGGATGGCGGGCATATCTTTCATGGGGACTTTCATGAGGTCCTGACCGTCGAACCATAATTCACCATTGGGAATACTTGCCGGGCCGTCGTGCAGGCGCATGAGAGCTTTACCAAAGGTAGATTTTCCGCAGCCCGATTCACCTACCAGCCCCAGGATCTCACCACGGCGAATGTCGAGTGATACATTATCTACGGCGTGAACAATACCACCGCGGGTTTTGTAATCGACAGTAAGATTTCGTACTGAATATAGAATATCGTCAGCCATCAGCGATCCCTCAGTTTCGGGTTGAATATTTCAGTTAAACCTTCACCCATTAATGTAAATGATAAAACAACCAGAACAATCGCGATGCCGGGATAAGTGATCATCCACGGTGCGGTCTGGATAAAACGTTGACCGCGAGCCAGGTCAATGCCCCAATCTGCGATGGTTGGCGGTAAACCCAACCCTAAGAAAGATAGACCAGCTCCTGTTAAGATAGCATCAGCAATGTTCACTGAAAAGATAATGAACACAGAAGGAATGACATTTGGTAAAATATAGCGGCCTAAAATTTCAGGTCTGCGCGCACCAATACTCTGGGCAGCTTCGATATAAACCTCCTGCTTCACAGAAAGTGTCTGCCCACGCACGATGCGGTAGTAAGTTGGAATGTATAAGACGGAAATAGCAATAATGATGTTGAGAATACTGGGTCCGAGCACAGCCGCGATGGCAATAGCCAGGATCAGACCCGGGAAGGCATATAAACTATCCATCACCAGGCTCAGAATACGATCAAAAGCACCGCCCAGAAAGCCTGCTAACAGACCCAAAGGTACACCCAGGAACAACGAGAGAATAGCTGAGGTAAAACCGATGATGAGAGCAATACGTGTTCCCCAGATCAAACGGCTCAATAGGTCTTGACCAATATCATTGGTTCCAAGAGCAAAGCTGCCAGCAGTCTCCCCGGTGAGGGAATCAGCTTCGCGTAAAGTGGTGAATTTGGCTTTGACACTTACAAATTCTGTGCTTTGTACCACTGCGGCGGAATCTGTTCCATCAGCAACAGCCTGCAATGCCAAATCCAAACTGGCATAGCGGGCAATGACCGGGCGAAAACGCACGCCGTTGCCCTGTTCTTTGAGCTTCTGATCAATTAATTGGGCTTGTGTGTTCAAATCTCCAGCCGTGGAACTTCCTTGCACGACACCAATTCTTGGGCGAGTACTTCCTTCCCCGGCGGCAAGCTCCTTCAAATTACTATAGGAGGCAGAACTTGGAACGACCAGTACAGAAAGAGCAGCTTCTTCACCCGGTGCTAAAAAGCGCGGACCCACTAAGGCATCTGGCGAGTAGGGGGCAAATAAGCCAGGGAAAATTGCCACAATAATAAAGCCAATCACTGCGATAGAAGAAATTAACACAAACCACCAGTCAGCTCCATACCAGTGCCTAGCTCGTAATAAGCGGCGCACAAAGCCGACTTTCTTTAGATCTGATTCCCAATTTGCTCCCTCGGGAGGAGTGTTGGGTAAGTTTTCAATTTGATTCGCCACTTTAATACCTCACACGAGGATCAACGAGAGAGTAAATGACATCAACTGCCAGGCTGATCAGAGCGACCAGCATTGCAAAGACTGTAATCACGCTTTGTACGGCATTATAGTCGCGAGCGGAGATACGTTCGACCAGATAACTACCCATCCCTGGCCAAGAAAAGACAGATTCAGTGAGCACAGCGCCGGCCAATAGAATGGCAACCTGTAACCCGATCAAAGTAATTACCGGGATCATTGCGTTTTTAAGTGCATGACCGTAAATCAGAACTTTTTCGCGGATGCCGCGTGCACGGGCAGCCGCAATGTAATCCATTTGCATCGTCTCGATCACATTGGCACGGGTGATACGCACAAATAACCCGGATTGAATTAACCCAAGAGTGATCGTGGGTAAAACCAGATGCTGCAGTACTGAGAGAAATGCCGGCCAGTTTCCTGTTATCAGTGAATCAATAAAATAAATATTTGTATGTGTTACCAATGTAGTACCAATAATGGGATCGATACGGCCAGAAATTGGCAGCCAGCCCAGTTTAACTCCAAAGAAAAGCTGCAAGATCAACCCAAGCCAGAAAATTGGCAAGGAATAGATCACAACAGCGTAAATTCTGAATATGTAATCAGTCACTTTCTTACGCTTGGAAGCGGCCAACGTACCCCCAAAAATACCAATTATCAATGCTAAAACCGACGCCGGAATAATTAATTCCAGCGTGGCCGGGAAGCGTTCGCTCATCTCAGCGATGATTGGACGATGACCGCCCACGAGCGAATTACCGAATTTCAAAGTGACCATTTGCCAGAGAAAACGACCATATTGAACGATCAATGGGTCGTTTAATCCCAGTTGGGTACGGACCGATGCGATCATTTCAGGGGTACCCTTAGGTCCTAACGCAGAGGATACCGGATCGCCAGGGAGAACACGCAGAATAAAGAAAACCAGAGTACCCAGAATGAAGACCATAGGTAAGGTCAGGACAATACGGGTAAGGATATAACGCCGTAGCCCTGTTGAACCTCGGATAAATACGTACGCCAACAGAAGAATGGACGGTATACCAATGATTAATGCGAGTAGGGTTATAGGAGGCATGATTTATCTAAAGTGGATACTCTAAATGAGGCGGGATTTCTCCCGCCCCATTTCCGTTGAAATACTAAATTCTACTATTTGCTCTTGCTGAGCAAGGAGTAGTTGAATACAATGTTGCTGCCAATGTTCAGGGTATCAGGAGTTGCATAAGATGCTGAACCACTGATATTATCGCGGTAAACAACATGCTCAGCTTCAAAGAACAGAGGAATGTTTCCGGCCAGGTCAGCATACAGATCCTGAGCCTTAGCATATTCATCAACACGTTTGGTATTGTCCTGTTCGATATCGGCCTTTTGCAACAGTGCAACTAACTGTTTGGCTGTATCGTTGATGGGTTTACCAGTTGTGCTGCCTTTGACGGCGGCAGTGATGTTGTTACCCATACCACCGTTGTAGATGAAGGGATCGAGGTAGTTGGAGGGATCGGGATAGTCAAAGAACCAGCCCATCACACCCACATTGTAGGATTTGCCACCGGTCAAAGCGGGAATGTAAGTACTCCATTCCTGAGCCTGTAAGGTGACCTGAATTTCGCCGGTTGCTTCAAGTTGTTTCTTGATGATCTGCATCCAGGCGGCTGTTGTCGCACCATAATGTTCTGGTGGATAATAGATCGTGAGTTTAACCGGCTTGGTCGCAGAATAACCGGAGGCTTCGAGGAATTTCTTGGCTGCAGCGAGATCAGGGGATGCATACATCTTGTCGAATGCATCGGTAGCGCCCAAGAAACCAGGAGGAACCATAGAGAACAACGGAGTTACTTTGCCGCCAAAGACGGTATCGGCAATTTCGTTGCGATCAATCGAGGAAGCAATTGCTTTTACAACATTGGGATCATCGGTTGGTTTCATGGTGCGGTTGATGGTCAGGAAGCGGATAGAGCCACCAGAGATTGTACCGATCTTCACGCCCTTAACACCCGTTAGTTGGGTGATCTGGTCTGTGGAGAGCATACGCCAGGCAATATCAATTTCGCCGCTCTGAACAGCTAAAGCCAAAGTATTGGCATCAGAATAGAAGCGAATAATGATCTGTTTGACCTGGGGTTTGTATTTGCCAGTGTAGTTGGGGTTCGGTTCAAGAACCATCTGCTCATCGGCATTGAATTGAGAAACAAACCAGGGTCCCGTTCCATAGATCGGGGCGGTCGGGAACAAAGTACAGGCATCAGCCTTGAAAATGTTCGGGTCAGCGGCGACAAAGGGGGCGGTGGCTAACAAATTGCGGAAGTACGCAATTGGGGTGGTCAGTACGAAGACAATGGTCTTGTCATCAGGGGCGGTAATGCTCTTTACAAACGGAACAGCCAAGGAATCGGCTACATCGTTCGGGCATTTAGGTCCAATGGTGAGCAAACGGTTCAACTGAGCTGCATAAATGGTGGCGGTCAATGGGGTGCCATCGCCAAACTTGATGCCGTCCTTCAAAGTGAAGGTGTAAGTCAAGCCATCAGCAGAAACAGTGCCCAGATCAGTCGCCAGGTCGGCTTCAATATCAGTAGTACCTGGTTTCCAAGCGAGCAAGCCATTGCTGATGTTCTTGATGACTTCCCAGTCATGAACAGCATAAGCGTCGGCCGGGTCTAAGCTGGCAATTTTATCCGTTGTACCAATGATAATGGTATCCGGATTCGAGGCAGCTGTAGTAGGTGCGGCGGTGGCTGCAACAGTAGCTGCTGCAGTAGTGGCTGCTGCAGTAGGTGCTTCTGTGGCAACCGGTGTAGCCGATGCGCACGCAGACAGCATCATGCTGGCGAGCACAAAAACGGTTACGATTACAACAATCGATTTCGATTTCATTTTCTTCTCCTTATAATATTTTGTTCTTTATCCGTTTGTTTACCCGGAACAAACCCTTATAAAAAAAGTCTCACAGAAAGGTGGTGCCTTTCGTGTGACTGTGTTGCCTTATTAACTTTAACAATTATGACAAAATGATTTGGTTCGAGGCTAAGTTTCTGGCGCCTGTGCGAACCAATAAGGTATTAAAAACCTATTGTATCAATCTTCTATATATAATACAACGTTTTTACCCTTTTTTGGTATCGTTTTTTGAATATTTACTTTGAGTAACTTTGCAATTACTTGCTTTGGACGCAAAATGAATAACAAACGGCCGGATCATTTCTCTCATTTTTTCAATGCCATGTATATTACTTAATAGAGGACCTCAACAAAAACGTGAAAAACCCAACGTTGGATGAATTAAGTGCCATTGCTCGACTCAAACAGGGTGATCTGGCCGGAATGGAATATCTGGTGAACTGCTATCAGGTTCAGGCTGTATCGGCGGCGTACCTCATCGTGCGCGACCTCGACTCCGCAGAAGATATCGTACAAAACTCTTTTCTACAGGCCGCCCAAAAGATCGGCCAGTTCGATGAGGGAAAGCTTTTTGGACCCTGGTTCCTGCGCAGCGTGGTCAACGCCTCGTTGCGAGCAGTAAGCCGTGAAAAGCGCCTGGTGCCGCTGGAGAAAGACTGTGATGAAGAAACTTCAAAGATAGCGG
>PMIV01000137.1:10648-12971 GCA_003158355.1 Anaerolineaceae bacterium | reverse complement strand
TGGATGCTGTCGCAAAACGATGTGGCGCAAGCAAGGCGACGATCTATCGACGCTGGTCAAGCAAAATAGCACTCGTCGTCGCCGCAGCTACAGCACTTTTCCCGACTCCCGAGGTGCCAGATACGGGAGACCTTCGAGAGGATCTCTTAGCAAGCGCACGTGCATATATGAACGATGATGGACGCAGTCAGGCCGTACTGGCAAGCCTTCACACCGCTGCCCGGTACGACCCGGCTCTGCGGACTGCTGCGCGTGACGCGATAGGTGCCTCGTTCGACAGACTGTTTGAACAGGTTCTCACTCGCGCAGTTTCCCGTGGGCTGGTCGCGAAAGACATTGACATCGGTACCATTAGTGAAGTCTTCCCCGGAATTGCATTTCATTATGCCGCAGCCTTGGGGCATCCGGTCGATGAGAATCTAGTCCTCCGCGTCATCGACGGGGTTGTGCTCCCAGCACTGGGTGTAACGTGATAGGTGGTAAATAACGGGAAAAGTGTGTAAGACCTAGTAGACTGTCAGCAATGCTTTGAGGGGTAACTTGGTATCATCTGTCTCCAAAGAGGAGGCAGATATGGGTAAAAAGTACTTTGTAGATTTGAAAAGCGACGAACAAGAAATGTTGACTGGTTTGATAACCTCCGGAATTCAACGGGTGCGAAAGATCAATCATGCACGCATTCTACCAAAAGCAGATGATGGTTGGACAGACCAGAAGATCAGTGAAGCTCTAAATGTTAGTGTAGCGACCATTGAGCGGATACGGCAATGCTTTGTGCAAGAAGGAATCCAACAAGCCTTGAGTCCCCGCAAGACCCAGCGGAAGTGTCAGCATCTGATGGATGGGGTTCAAGAAGCCCACCTACTGGCTCTGACATGCAGTCAACCTCCCCAAGGGCATCGGCGCTGGAGTCCGCTTTTGTTAGCGAGGGAGATGATCCGGCCTGAGTATATTGATCTCACATGACTGTTCACCATGTTATGCATAATAATGAACTGAAACCCTTGCTCAAAGAAGAATGGTGTATTCCCCATAAGCAGAACGCCGAGTTCGTCTATCGCATGGAAGATGTGTTGGAAGTTTATCAACGCCCTGAAGATGCGCGCTTTCACTGATTTGTTTCGATGAAACCTCGGTTCAATTGATCAGCGAGACGCGTCAGAGCATTCCGGTCCAAGAGGAACACCAAGAACGCTATGATTACGAATATCGCCGAGAGGGAACTGCCAATCTGTTCATGTTCTTTGCACCACTGCTGAATTAGCGCCATATCAAAGTCACCGACCAGCGCACCAAAGCCGACTGGGACATTTGTATCGATGAATTGGTTCATCAGCATTTCCCGAATGCCGAACGATGCGTGTTGGTCGAAGACAACTTGAATACCCATACACCGGCTGCCTTGTAAGAAACCTTCGAGCTAGCTAAAGCCCGCAGTATCTTGGACCGATTGGAGCTTCACTTCACACCCAAGCATGGCAGTAGGCTCAATATGTCTGAGATCGAGCTGAGCGTTCTTAGCCACCAATGTTTGAATGGGGATATCCCGAATCGAGAATTTCTGGTTAGCGAAACGCTGGCGTGGGAAACCGAACGAAACACGAATCAGGCCACCGTCGATTGGCGTTTCATCACCGCTGAGGCACGTATCAAGCTGAAGAAACTCTATCCAGTCATTCATTGCGAAGAGAATGTTAATGAAAGCTCACCCCTCAAAGCATGATTTACAGACTACTAGTACTCCGTTTAATATGAAAGTATGATATTCAATATCCTGTTTCCACTTTCCATTTTGGCAAACGATCTATATGAATAACGTTGGGCGGGGTACTAGTAAATTAATTCGATTAATTCAAATGGAAAAAATATATGGTACCTCCTTACTTTTATTATCACATGGATAAAAATTTGTTAAATGAATGCAATTCGCTGATCAGTCATTTGCAAGGAATGTTTCGTGCTAAAATAATGGAATTCAACACTGAAAGAGGTTTACCATGTCTGATCCCATCTTAGTTGCAGTTGCCTGGCCCTATGCCAATGCCGAAATCCATGTAGGCAATCTCACCGGTTCACATTTGCCGGCGGATATTTTTGCCCGTTACCAACGATTGAAAGGCCGGCAAGTGTTGATGGTTTCGGGGTCAGATTCTCACGGCACACCCATCTCAGTACGCGCCGATGCTGAGAAAACGACCCCTCTGGAAATTTATCAACGTTATCACAACGGATTTCTGGATCTTTTCCAGAAAATGGGTATCGATTATGACCTGTTCACCAGCACGCATACCCAGAACCACTGGGATGTCTCGCAAAAGATGTT
>PMIV01000137.1:0-10586 GCA_003158355.1 Anaerolineaceae bacterium | reverse complement strand
CTGGAACCGCGCTCGAAGATCGATGGTTCCACCCCCGAACTGCGCGAGACCGAACATTACTTCTTAGACCTCAGCCGCCTGCAAAACCAGGTGGTGGAGTTCTTGAAGGTGCGCGAAAGTTTCTGGCGGCCCAACGTGATGCGCCAGTCGCTGGGGCAGATCAGTGCAGACAGCTTGCACGGGCGCTCCATCACCCGCGACCTGGATTGGGGCATTCCCCTGCCCAAAGAGATCCTGGCTGAGGGCAAGGAATGGGAAAGCAAACGCCTGTACGTCTGGTTCGAGGCGGTCATTGGTTATCTTTCGGCGACCATCGAATATGCCCAGGTGAGCGGTCATCCCGAAGCCTGGCGTGAATGGTGGCAGAACCCGGATGCTAAGACCTTCCATTTCATCGGCAAAGATAACATTCCCTTCCATGCGGTCATCTGGCCGGCTGAATTGATCGGTGTGGGCAATGTTTTTGATGAATTGATGGGCAGCAAAGATCCGAAACCGTTGAACCTGCCCTTTGACGTACCCGCCAACGAGTTTATGAACCTCGAAGGGCAAAAAATTTCCGGCAGCCGCCACTGGGCGGTCTGGGCTGGTGATTTTCTCACCCGCTACGACCCCGATCCGCTACGTTACTATTTGACCGTCAACATGCCCGAATCCAAAGATACCGATTGGGATTGGGATGATTTCTATCACCGCAACAATGACGAGCTGGTCGCCACTTGGGGCAACCTGGCCAACCGTGTGCTGGCCTTTGCCTACAAACACTGGGAAGGGCACATCCCCGAACCCGGTGAATTGACTTCCCTGGATAAAGACCTACTTGATCAGGTAAATGAAGGGTTCCAGACTGTGGGTCAGGAGATCGAAGCCGTGCATCTGCGCGCGGCTTTGAACGAAGCCATGCGTCTGGCCTCTGAAGTAAATAAGTATCTCGATCAAACCGCGCCCTGGCAGGCTGTCAAGACTGATAAAGCTGCCGCCGGCCGTTCGATCTATACTTCCATTCAAGCCATTGACTCTCTCAAGATCATGTTTGCGCCTTTCCTGCCTTTCACCAGTGAAAAACTGAACCAGATCTTGGGCTACAAGGGTAGCCTGTTTGGCACCCAAAGCGTGGAATCGCACAGTGATGATCTGGGCGAACACCGTGTACTGCGCTACGACGGCAGCAGCGCCAAGGGCAAGTGGGCGCCTGGAAAGCTCAAGGCAGGCGACACTTTCAACCAGCCGGAGCCGCTCTTTAAAAAACTTGACGTGAAGATCGTTGAAGAAGAACGCGCCAAACTAGGCGTAAAACCAGAAGCATAATGAATGAAACAGGGCATCCGTTGGATTGGATGCCCTGTTTCTTATCTGTTTGCAGCAGCTAATAACTGTTGTATTTCTGTTGGTCAATCATTGAATTAAAGCTTTTTACTTACTGCTTCCCAAACCTGTTCCTCGGTTAAAGGTTTAAAGTTGTCCTTAGCAAATTCCACTTTGCAAAGTTCGTAAACGGCTTTGTTGTAAGGGGCGGGGACTTTGTACTTGTCTGCCAGCTCCACAAAGTGACCGAGTAATGAGTCCAGTTCGCTGGTACCCATTTTGCGCTGCAAAATGTCCTGTGCCATGCTGCTCAAGACCATCTTATCAAGATTTTTCTTGAACATGCCCATGGTGAGGAAATCGGGTAGTGTGGCTGAAGCCTTGATCTTGCTCCACGAAGGCATGTTGCCGACGGTAAACTCTTTGACGCCGGCTGCTTTGATGATCTTGATGCCTTCGTACATCGAATTGGAGAGTACTTTCTTGAATAGAACCAAATTTGAGATTTCGCGGTATTTGAACCCGACAAGGGTGGTGTATGAATTAGTCAGGTTGATGACCATCTTGCAGTAGGCCGCGTCACGGATGCGATCAGTGGAAATCGTTTCAACTGCCTTGCCGATAAATTCACTTACCATTTTGAGCTCGTCCTGCAGGCCATTACCAAGGGTTCCTAGCACAAACGGCCCTTTGTTTTGATAGCCAATAACGCAGGGTTCGTCGAACCAGGCGTTGAACTCAATGATGCTGAAAATGACTTTCTTGAAGAATTTCGGCAGGATCGTCTGATTGGCGATGCCATTTTGAAGCGCCAATATAATCGGCTCTTCCTTTACTTGCTCCTTGATGGTTTTGGCAACCCCTTCGAGGCTGTAGTTCTTCACCGCAATTGCGATAATATCAATTTTTGCCACATCACTCAACTTATCGATCACTTTTACGTCTATTTTCTTTTTGTTATTCTCTTCGCCTTGTTTGTAGAGAGTTAAGCCTTTTTCTTTGAGGTTTTTAGCAACTTCGCCCTGATCCAGAAGATAAACGCTGTCATAGATTTCTGAAAGCCAACCGCCGAGACACCCACCGATCGCACCTGCGCCAATAATTACGATATTCATTTTTACACCTCTCCTATTTCAATTCATAGTTTTCGTCATAGAAATCGAAGCATGCATTCATGTGCTCCACATAACGTAATTGCAGCGGTGTCGGGCTGACGTCTAATTTTTTGATCACATTGCCGCATGGAGTGTCGCCAAGGGTAAGGAATATTTTTTCGGGAACCAATGCAGGTTTCAAAAGCACGCCCATATTTTTGTTTATCCTGAAATCACCCTTGAAAGCTGTTCGCGCTTTGTGGATCTTTCCGTTGAGTTTGGTGAATAGATAAGTTGTTTCATCCATAAGGGTTGGCTTGCCCGCTTTGGGGACGCGCAGGTGAAAATATTCCCTGCCATCTGTCTCGCGGCACGCGATCACTGCTTCGTCACCGCTGACATCAATATCGATTTCTTGTGCGACCTTTGGAAGTCCCCAGATGTTGTTTCCCCTGAGACAGTTTTCGCTGGAGGTAACCGGCATCGAGAAAACGTAGTATCCGCTGTAATTGTTGAACATGAGGGGCAACAGTACCGGGCTGTTGGGTTTGTCTGCCTCAACCGCGATCGTGAAGGCGATCTCATTGTATGGGGGGATTCCCATAGCATTTTTGTATTCGTAGGCGGATATTGCCAGGACGGCGCGGTTTTTCAGCGCACGTACGGGCTTGATTTTCTCGTGGGGCATCAGTTTTAACGCTTCATCGTAGGAGCACAGAAAAATTGCCTGAGCGCAGGTAACGTCACTGTAAAACGTCGGGAAGGAATATTCTTTTGCTAATTTGTCGGTGAGTTGGATTTTGCGCTTTTGCAGGGTAAATCTTTTGAAAAAATCGTCTTGAAACTTATCCTCATTTGCCAGCAATGAACCGTCGAACTCATGCAGAATTTTCATATTTCTCCTTGTATTTTTATAGGATTAAAAACCAAACACAAAACCTTTGAGGCTTTCTGGGAGAATCATTTACACTCCTTTAAAATCTCCTCTACCTTGCAGACAAGTGTTTGTAATTTCATAAGATCATATTGATCTGGATCTAAAGAATAGTAGTTTTTGGTGCCTTCGCTGGTAACGTTTAAGATTTTTGCATCCTTCAAAATTTTCAGATGGTGCGATACAGCCGGCCGGGAAAGGTGTGTTTTCTGGGTGATCTCCCCGACGCGTACACCGGGGTGACAACCTGCGTCGATAAGGGCAATGATGATGGACTGCCGGTTTTTGTCGCCAATTGCGAATAGCACATCCTGACATTCCCGGAAGTTTTTTGCAAGATCCACTAAACGTTCTTCTCTATTTTTAAGAATGTTATTGTCTCCTCCGTTCAATGGTTTACATCATTGAACCATTACTAGTATATTGTGTTTGTCGGCGTTTGCAGCAATGGTAAAGAAAATCGAGACAATGGGTACAGAAAAACCAGACAGTCTTTTTCTCTGGAGTTTTGAAAAGTGAGGAAGAACAAACCAAACTGGGGTATAAAACCAAAAGCATATATAAATTTAAAATTGCAAACACCCGGTTTCATCAAGAAACCGGGTGTTTTTGGAACTGAAGGAAAGGGATCAGAGGAGGGGAATAACGTTCTTACTTCTTGAACTTCGCTATCCAATCGGGCAGGCTCTCGATCAGCTTCTGTATGATCACTCTGGAACGGTCGCTGAACTGCGCGGCACCGTCAGAGTAGATCTCGCTGCCTGCTTCGCTGACCAGATCGCTGACGGTACGCAAAATGAGGCAGGGTGTGGCATTATGCTGCGCCACCCAGGCAATCGAAGCGGATTCCCAGTCTGCTGCAGCCACATGGAATTGGTCCCTTAGCATGGGAACCAGCATTGGGTCGATATCCTGATCTGCAGAGGCCAGGCGGCCAATCCTTACCGCAATCGGATAAGGCTGGTTGATGAAAGATAGATCGAGAGTCGTGGTGTAAAAACGCAGAGCGATTGCAGGGTCGTTCATGCGCTCGTATATATCGTACATCACCGTTTCGTTCACCAGCAGGGTTTCACCGGCTTGGATTGCTCCGTCCAGACCACCGCAGGTGCCCAGGTTGATCAGAACCTCGGGGTGCCATGTATCGATGCAATATTGAGCGGTGGCAGCGGCAGAAACTTTGCCCCAACCCCCGTGAATAAAGACGACAGGTTTACCCTTTACCTCAGAAAAGAAATGTTCGGTAAACGGGTTGGGCAGCAGGCTCACCGGGTCTAAATATTCCAGGGCGGCCTGCCATTCGGAATTTGCGGAAATGATTACTGCGATCACGGCATCCAAACGGCTGATTCAGCGGAAAGCACTGGTTGGATACTTTGCTCTCGATGACGGCGACTCTTCTTGGGAGAGGTTTGGGCATGTGGAGGGGTGTTTTCTACGGCTGTATGCAAAATTGCGGCCACCTTATAGGCCGAACGGGGTTGGCCGAGCCGTTCAGCATTGGCGCTGCGCTGCTTAAGTAGGTTTTGGTTGTTTTGCAGCAGATGGCTGAGGTTTTCCAAAATAGCAATGGGAGTTTCGGCAAGGTCAGCCGCGCCCAACGCAGTGGCAAATTCAGCATTGCCGGTTTCCTGGCCGGGAATAACGTCGATCAGGATCATGGGCAGACCGCAGGCGAGCGATTCAGTGACGATCAGGCCTCCAGCTTTGCAAATGATCAGATCTGCGGCGTGCATTAATGAAGGCATATTTTCGACGAAATCATAGATGTGAGCCGGGATATGCCAATCGAAATGGTTGATCTCTTCGAGAAGCCGTTCGTCTTTACCGGCAACAACCGCCAGTTGAACCGGGCCGCCAAAGTGGTTGATGATATTCAAGGTATCGATCATACGCTCCACCCGCTTGCTGCCCACCGCTAACACTGTAGGAATATACGGCGTCCAGCCCAATTCGGCGCGTACTTCGTTTTTAGAACGGGTTTCACGGACAACATTGGGATGCACCGGGATGCCCGTAATGATCACTTTTTCCGGGTCCACGCCGTAACTGGTTGCCAGATCAGCCACCAAACTGTTGGGAACCAGGCAGCCGTCCACTTTGCGGTGGAACCACAATCGGTGAACAGTGGAAAGATCGGTGATGGAGGTAAACAGCGGCACCCGGTAACGTTTTGTGCGAAAGATAGGGGTAAGAGCCGGCGCGTACATGGGATAGGTGGAGAGGATGACATCCGGTTGTGATTTCTTTAAGATATCGCGCATCACATCATTCAAAAGAACTGCCAGGGAGCTTTCCAGCAGTGCCGTAGGTACCAAGGCATCGCTGGCATCATACCCGAACCGGTACAGCTCCGGAACGCTGCGCACCCATTTGGTGTAATCCGCCTGGCTGTCGCGTAAGAATGCCGGAGTACGTTTGTCATCGAGAGGATTGATGATCTCATAGCTGAGTTCATCAGGATATTTTTCTTCTATCGCAGCCGCCACCGCATTGGCAGCACTGCGGTGGCCGAACCCTGCATCAGCGGTCATGATCAATACTTTTTTCTTGTCCACCATAAGGGTTTCTCCTTGTTGTTTTATGACAAATGTTTTGTTTTAATATCGTCCCCGGACCAATCTTCAGCGGGAATATTGCCCTGTAAATACCAGACCACTAATTGCAGTGCAGCCTGTGCAGATAATTCTTTGTTCTGGATGCGGTCGCCTTGCCAATGGAACTGCCACGCCCACTCTTCATTACTAGTACTCATGCCGATCCAAACTGTACCAACCGGTTTGTCTGGCGATCCGCCTCCAGGCCCGGCAATACCACTGATTGAGACCCCAAGCACCTGGTCCACTGGGAAATCTCCGCGTAAGACTCGGCGGACACCGCGCGCCATCTCGAGCACACATTCACGGCTAACCGCGCCGTGGTTCCGCAAAGTTTGGATACTCACTCCAAGGAGGTGTTCTTTTACCTGGTTGGTATACGTGGTGATGCTGCCCAGATAATATTCTGAGGATCCGGGGACATTAGTGATGCGGTGGCCCACCAAGCCTCCGGTACAAGATTCGGCAAAGGTCAATTTCAGTAGTTTTGAGTGGAGGAGTTCTCCGATTTGATTCTCTAATGGAATAGCAGTCATTGTGTACCTTATATTAAAAATTATAACTGGAAATAGAATCCGGTAAATATCTCTCAAAGCATATTTGATCAAGATCGAAAAACTTCTTCGCACAATTCGTTGGAAAATATAAAATTAATTCGCAAATGTATTCCTGTGTTTATGCATTACAATCCAATATTGTTGATACTTACATCCATAATTGCGAGGATTTATGACAATAATTGAAGCCATCATTTTGGGGATCGTGCAGGGGTTGACCGAATACATTCCCATTTCCAGTTCGGCGCACCTCATTATTATCCCCTGGTTATTCAAGTGGACTGATCCTGCCCTGACCAGTCTCTCTTTTGATGTTGCCCTGCATCTGGGTACTCTTTTTGCGGTACTGGCCTTTTTTGCCCGAGATTGGCTGCGTCTGATCCGCGCCTGGTTCCTCAGCATTAAAGAGCGCAAAATAGCCGGTGATCCTAACCGGCGAATTGCCTGGTTGATCTTATTGGGCTGCATCCCTGGCGGGATTGCCGGAGTATTGGGTGAAAGCAAGATCGATGAACTTTTTCACCGACCCAATACACCGATCAGCATGGAAGCCATCCTTGTTTTGGCCATCATCATTATTTTGCTGGCGTTTGCTCTGTTCATTGTTGAGCGAGCAGCCAAGCACACACGCGACATGAATTCGCTCACTTTTAAAGATGCAGCCATCATCGGGCTGGCGCAGGCGCTGGCTATTTTCCCCGGCGTTTCCCGCTCCGGCAGCACCATCACCGCTGGGTTGGCATTGGGGCTCAAACGTGAGGACGCGGCGCGCTTTTCGTTTTTACTGGGCGCTCCTATCATTGCCGGAGCCGGAGCCAAGAGCCTTATCGATCTTGCGCAGGCTGCTCACGCAGGGACGGGATTTGCGGGTAGAGAATTGATCCTCTTCCCCATTGGCATCGTGGTCGCGGCTATCAGCGGCTATTTCTGCATCAAGGTATTGTTGAACTTCTTGCAGAAACATTCCACCGATGTGTTTGTCTATTACCGTTGGGCGCTGGCGGCTTTGATCGTAGTGGTAGCGCTTGTAAGAGGGTAAATAGTTTTATCCAAAAAATTGCCGGCTAGGTTTAAGCTTAGCCGGCAATTTTTATTAAATTGAGCATTTTTATACGCTGAAATAGATCTTCTTTTTATTCAGCCACCAGGCGACCCAAGTTAATACTCCCAGTAAAACAGCCGCCTCAACGACCACCAGCCAGACGGGAGCTCGAGCGTAGATGGTCGGTACATCCGATAGATAAACGATTCCCAACAGAAACATATGCAAAATGTACATCAATAGCGGGTTGCGACCCCATAACACTAACCAGCGCGACCGCAGCTTGAATTGTTCCACCAAGATGTGGCAGGCAGAGAAGATCAATCCGCTCAAGCCCAGAGAGAGAAGCACATAGGGCATGGAAACGCGGTTCTTGCTGATGGGGGTCCACAGCGTGAGCAGGAGGGCGGCCAGGACGGTCAATGCCGAAACGCCGATCAGCCGCCGCGGTCCGTGATGGGGAGAGAAAAAGATGTCGGCCAATACGGTGGCTAGCAACAGCATGGTTGACCAACTAATGGCACCTAGCAGGCCGCCGTGTGGGTTCGCCAAAACGATATTCAGCCAAAACGCATTCAAGACGAACTGATAGGCGGTGAGGATCACCAGCCCAATTCCCAGACGCAGCCAGGTGGGAGTGCGGATGAAACACAACGTCACCAACCCGGCGACGCCGATTGCCTGCAGCACTCCCCAGTTGATAGTCTGCCCATCTGCTCCCAGCAAAACTTCACCAGCGCTGAAAAGAGAGCCGATGCCTAAAATGGCAAAGAAACGTGTAAAGAAGTGTTGGTAGGTTTTACCGGCTCCGTCCCTTTCAAGACGACGCTTGAAGGAGCGCCCATAGGTGAGACCAATGGCAAAGATGAACATGGGTGCGACCAAATCGATGATGGTAAAGCCGGCATCTTTGGCATGTTTGAACCAGGGGGAGATCCACTCCACGCCGGCCAAATAATTGGCCAACACCATTCCCAAAATAGCCAGGCCGCGGAAAAGATCAATGGAGTGAAAACGGTTTTGCTTCGCTGAAAGTAGATTTGCCTGGTGGAAAGTGATTTGATCCGTTTGAAGGTTTTTCATTTGAAAATGTCTTTTGGCTATAAGTTGGGCAGCACAAATTGAATGGCAATATCTGATTGATGCGGAAGTGAAAGGGACTGGGCGGAAGGATAGCCGTAAAGGAACTGGCACTGTGAGTCAACAGTCTTGCTTTTACAATCGTAAGCGTTGACTCCAATGGTGTAGTATCCCGAAAGATCCTTGGGCTCGAATAAATAAAAATTACCCAAACTGTCCGTAACGGCGTTATCCTGGTCGCTGTTTTTGGTAGAGTTTGCCGGGAAGATCACAATACCGATCCCATCCATTGGCTCTCCGCCAGCATTTTGCACATGCCCGCTGATGAGGTTGTCATCCCTGTATCCGATCACAGGGAGCTTGTCCACTTCATCCGAGAGCGTGATGTAGTCCGATTTCATCCAACCGTAGCGATAATCCGGGGTGGAGACAAAGAACCAACCGTTTCCCTGTGAACGACCGTAAACCAAAAGTGTAACCTTTTGATCGTACAGGCCGACTGTATCAAACAAGAACCCCGGCCCTTTGCGCAGTTTAAAATTCTCAACGGTTATAGCTGCCTTTTGAGGGGTGAAAGGGGTACTGGTGGCAGTGGGACGTGAAATTACGGTCGGGGTGGGCAAGGTTCGGGTTGGTTCTACTGTCTGGAGCGTAGGAACTAGAGTGGGAATTATTTCTGCCTCAGTTGCGGCAGGGAATGTAGGGGTGGGCGATTGTGGAGAAATCAGGCGGCAGCCGCTAAAAAGGATCACTGTCAGTAATAATAAAGCGATTTTTTGAAACTTTCGCAAGGGTCACCTCCTGTGATGATTTCTATTGTACTAGATTGAGAAACAGAAAGGACAGGGGGGAAAACAATGATTCCTGTAAAGTATTGGGTTAAATTTGTTTGCAGCCAGAGATAAAGGCCTCTTGCAGCACTTCAGTGCGATTGACCTCGCAAAGCTGAAATTTGATTTTACAGAAAGCAAAATGAGCCCGCAGTTCCTGGAAGAGCGCTTCACAATTCAGCAGATCATCACAGCCGAAGTAGATCAGGTCGGCTCCTCCCAGGCTTGAAAGCATTGCGCCGATGGCTTTAATGAGATCGTGAAAATACATTGCCCGGGGGAGGGAGAGATCGGCAGAAGTGCTGTTGCATAATTTGCTAAAGGTGATATTCTCTGCCAGTGCCTGCCAGCCCGATTTTTTGTATAGGAGTTGGCGAATTTCTTCCTGAGAAAGGCCTTCTTCATTAAATAATCCCACAATGCTGGGGTCCAGGTCGCCGCAGGTAGTCAGCCCGGGCAGGCCTTCGAGTAGGCTGTATCCTGAGGTGGTATCCACCGCTTCGCCGGCACGGATAGCAGCCAGGTTGGTGCTGCCGCACAGGTGAACGCTGATCAATTTATCGGCTTGCGGGTTTTGGCGTGCCGTCCAGGCATGGAAAACGCCGTCAGCACCAAAACGTTTATATCCCTGCGTGCGTTCTTCTGCGGGTAAGGCATATGCTTGCTGGGCTGCGGGCAGATCTGCAAAAAAGGCTGTCTCACAGGCTATCCATAGTGTGGTCTCAGGGTTTTGCCGCCGGAATCGCAAAACTGAGTCAACTGCATCGGCATTTTCTTCGGGCCAGATCTGCTTGCATTGGACCAATTTTGCGGCGCACTCGTTATCCATCCGAGTGATGGGTTGTGTAAAAAGCTCGCCGCCGCGGGGCAAAACGAACAGGGTTTCGTTTGCTGAAATGGCAAAGGTCTCAACCATAGGTCACCTCCTGCAGCAAGCGTGTGGTTTCGAGAGCAATAACCAGTTCTTCATCCGTAGGCGTGACCAGAATTCGTGTTCGTGAATCTGACCGACTGATGTCGCTCATCCGGTTTAGTGGTGCTTTGGAATTCGCGACTGCATCCAGGTTAACGCCGGCCCATTCCAAACCGGAACAGGCAAGTTCGCGCACGGCAGAGTTTTGCATGCCGATGTCGTCGGTAAAAAGCA
>PMIV01000252.1 GCA_003158355.1 Anaerolineaceae bacterium | reverse complement strand
TTCTGGGTCAACTTCATCATATCCATCGACATCTTGCAGCCATACAGATTCGCGCCTGAATCCATTACCAACTTCACAAACTCTCCCACTGGAGGAAAATCCAGCTTGGCGATCTCTTTGCGCATCATGGCCGAAGCCGCCGCCGACATGCCTGGAATGACCCCAACCAAAGTGGGAATATGGAAAGAAGGGTGCATGCTGGGGTTACCCACTACTGCCACATGCAGATGATCCATTTTCTTCTTGGTGATGATATCGAGGCCCCAGAAGGTGAAGAACAGATTCACTTCCACACCCGACATGCGGGCTGCATTAGCCAGAATAAGAGGCGGATAGGCCATATCCAATGAGCCTTTTGAAGCGATGATTGACAACTTACGAACGGGTTTATCTGACATTGTATTTTCTCCTATGATTAAATGCAACCGGTAGGTTTATGCAGACCGGCAATTTTGGCAGCCATTTTACCGGGGCCACTGGGGAAGAGAGTGTACAGTTCTCTAGTGTCGACATCGGTATTCTTGGTAATATTGCGCAAGGTGGGAGCTTCACCTTTTGTCTTCCACTCATTGCGCGCATAATTGATGATTGTCCAGTGGCGATCTGTTAACGTGATGCCTTCACGTTCGGCAATTGCCTTGCCTAATTCCGGCGTCCAGGCATTGGCATCTTCGAGATAACCATCCGCATCAAATTTGACTGAATCAAGCAACGTAGTCATACATTCTCCTTTAATCATTTACAATTAAATCGTACCTTATTGCCAACCATCAACAAATGCGAGGGTACCGGTATTGATAGATCTTTTACCAGAATATTCCAGCAGATCCATGTGGAGGACAATTTACTCCGGTGAATGACAGGTGTTCAATATGTTAATTTATTATTTTACTCTATCCGGGCAGCAACTTCCGGTAAAACTGCATTTACTTTTAACACCCTTTCCATTATTCGGCATCACTTATTCATCTTCTTTTTCACCATTGATAACATTGTAGAATGATTTTTTCCAACTTTGTTTACAGAATAAGACAGCTTCAAGCAGAAAAAGGGCGGTTGAATCTCCTTGCAAATATTTCTAGGAGATGATACGGTTTTTTGATTAATATGACATAATTGGAGAAATACTAGAGTAAGGAAAAGTTACAACAATAATCTTAAGAGAATAGATTTTGGAGATTTGAAATGTCAAATATTATTAATAACGCTAAGATTAAATCACCCCTAATAAAAGCTATCCGTAATTTGTTTGAACATAGGGCTTTATGGTTGTATTTTTTATATGACGAAGCATCCAAGGAAGGCATTGACTTTGAACCGATTGCCAGGAGAGCTGTCAATCGATGTGGTATCTATCAGGGGAGTAATTTGGTTGCCGTGACGAAAACAAAGAACCTGATCAGTCTTAAAAAACAACTTTTTAGCTTCGTTGGTCAAAAAGTATTTGAGATGGAAATTAAAGAAAGCTCTGAAAAAGAATTAAATATCAATTTTCATTATTGTCCGCTGGTTAGCGCCTGGCAAAAACAGAACTGTAGCGATACAGAAATTGAAAAGCTTTGTGACATTGCCATGTGCGGTGATAGAGGAATCGCTGAAACTTTTGGCGCAAAGATCGACCTGTCGCAAACGATCGCAAAAGGCAATCAGATTTGTGAATTACGATTTTACCAAGTTGAGACCGAAGCGGTTTTGAAATAAAACTACCAAAACCAGTGGTCAAAACAATAAACTTTTTTAGAAATGTTGATGGACAATTATTAAAAACCCGTTCTACAGGTGTTTCATGTTCGTCAGTACTTGGATGACCGGATTTATTGTTTTCGTCAAGTTCTACGAAACAGAATCGTCAGGCATAACCGGGTACGAAATGGAATTCCCTATGAGGGTTCTCACGCAATACAAAAAAATAACCAGTGACTAAAATTATCTTCTCGAAAATAGTCCTAAGCGCGCAGAAAATCAATTACGATCGGGTTCACGACATTAGGGCACTCGTAATGCGGAACATGACCGGCATCGTCAATTACTCGAAAGACCGCCTGCGGAAGCAATCCTTTTATCTGCTCACCGATATACAATGGGATCGTAAAGTCTTCACGACCCCAGAGAAGTAAAATAGAACGATCTTGTTGACCTACCCGTTTGAATGTATCGTGCTGAGAGTATAAGATCTGACTGCGCATAGTCGAAAGGATGGCTCTTTTGAATCCAATAAACTTCATCTGGATAATATAATTGCTGATGTATTCCGGGTGATTTTCAGGATGGAGCAAGTCCTGCTCCATGCCAGGGATGATGAATCTATTACCGGCGGCGTGCAGAACTACCTCGCCCAGTACCGGAACATGCATGAACTTTGTCGGGTAAGTAGGCGGCGGCATCATTCCGGCTGGATCGATAAGAATCAATTTATCCACTTGCTCTGGGTGGCGATCTGCGAAAATAGCAGCCACAGCTCCCCCCATGGAAGAACCGATCAGGTTGATCGGGCAGGCAATTTTCAAAGCGTGTATAAGTTCTGATAACTGACGGTCGAACAGGTCTGCACCATACTCGATATCCGGTCGATCCGAATAACCACGACCGAAAAAATCAAAACGCAATACTCGAAAACCGGCTTCCGCAAGGGGCGCGAAGTTATGATCCCAGAGGTGACTGGAAATCGAATATCCATTGATAAACACAATCGGCTTTCCGTTTTCCGGGCCACTGATTTCATAGAATGTCATTCCATCTGACAATTGAATAAATTGACCCGGTGCGGAGGATCGTACCTGGTCATCTAGAATAACTGTTTCTCCATTGATCGCGAAGCGTTTGTGATTTGGCATAACTTACCCTTAAATTAATATAATGCTACTTATCCCCTGTTTTTTCTGGAAGAATAAGAATAATCTATCCGATCCATAAACCTTCTACCCGCACCTGTAATCCCCCGGCGGTTCTATTGATGTAATTCACCAACCCACTGTGCCGCCATTGCAGCATGCAGGTGCGTGGTTGGAAGAAATAACGCATGCCTATTTTTATTTCGCATCTGGATTCACTAATGAGGCCTTCATAGGCTTCTGCGGTATAGTAACCCAGATCTTTATATCCGTGCTGGCGCGGAGTGAGCGGCCCGGTAATACACCAGGTCATTACGCCAGTGCGTTGGTCGACTTGCATGGCGATGCCGCAATGCGAGACCGGGCATCCGCAAGACAGCCCTAGCGGCCGGCCAATTAGAATGTCGCCTGGATGAATATCGAGTTCACGTGTGAGCATCGGGTTGTGTGGCAGAATAATCTCTCTTGGCCCGGGATCTTCCGGGAAACGCTCCAAATAGAAATCAAACTCACGATCCAAACTATCCCGCCAGGTGGAAGCCTTTGTTTTGGCATTTTGCGGATCAACCGGGCAGGTACCGCACTGACCCTCAATTCGAGATGAAACCTGAACAGAGGCACTTTGGACGGTCATAGCGTCCGCTGAAAGTGCGATACAGCGTTTAAGTAAATCGGGACGATCTTGTAGTTGTGCTTCCAGCGCCGCACATGTTGAATAACCACATATACCGCAATCCAGGCCAGGTAATTTGATTTCAAAAGGTTCTGTCATGTTTTTTACCTTGTAAAGTAGACAGAGTCAGCTATTGACCTCTGTAAAATGTTTGATTATCAAGCGGCCGGAGTACTCCAAAATGAGCTTCCCAGCCAATTTCCTTTTTCCCAACGCAGATGCTGCAAGTTCCTACTGGCGGATTGCCGCGTAGTTTCAGCGAATCACCGACATCTGGTAAAGCTTCAATCTGACGAACGAGCGGATCGATACCAATGCCGTAGAGTGCATTGACTTCACGCACTCGGACGTCTGGTGCCACCTCTTGAATACGTGCTCGAAATACCTCCCGCTCCGCTTGAGAGATCCGATCGATCTTGGTGATCACAGCGATGTCTGCCAGGGAGAGCATCGGCCCTACCTTAAGGGGTAAATTAATTCCGCTGGTAGCCTCCAACACAGCCAACCCCAGGCTTTCGGTCACATACGGGGAACAGCGCAAACAGAGTCCGGCTGTCTCAACGAACAAATACTCAGCCCCTTCTTTTTGCGCCCATTTGATTGTGTCGCCCAGCACCATCACACTGCAATGGTCCGGGCACAATTCTCCCGAGTAAACTTTGCGAGTTGGAATGCGGAATTCCTCTTGGAATTTAATATCTTCTTCGGCAAACTGCACGTCAATTTTTAGATAAGCAGCGCGATGATCTTTCTCGATTAACTTACGGATGATGTGCCGTAATACAGAAGTTTTGCCTGTCGTCGCCGGTCCGGCGCAGATTATGAGTTTCATAGCAAGCCTTCCAGATCAGCGTCGACAAGAACTTCACCCAGACGAATTTTTTCACGCATGGCTGTGAGTACGTCGTCAATTTGGCTCACTTTCAACGCTAAACTCCGTTCCTCTTCTGTGGTATGAATCACCTTCACAATGCTGCCGTTTTGCATGACGATGCGATAATCTGAAAGCAGCGTGATTCGCGGATCGTGAGTAACGAAAAGGAATATCTTGCGGTATTCGCGCAACAGTTCGAGTGTGCGTACCCTGTAAATACCAGCATTCTCCACTTCATCTAAAAGAATAATTGGCGTGTTGCAGATCACAGCTGCGTCCGCGATTAAGAGAGCTCGTGTTTGCCCGCCAGAAAGTTCCATCATTCTGCTGGTTTCGTTGATAGGTTCACCGGTCAATTGATTGGCAAAATCCAGAGTTTGTCGCACCAGATCACCCGCCTCTGGTCTGAAATTATTGCGTACGCGAGCGTGAATGGTCAGAAACTCGATCACAGGAAGGTCAGAGAGAAAAGTCGTGTGCTGCGTGATCAGAGCGATCGGGTTACTTGCCGGATTCTCAGTGTAATCTGGTGAGGGGACTTCTCCATTAATAAGGATCCGCCTTCCTGACGGTGTGTTGCGATCCGCGAATAGCTCAATATCGTTGATCAATGTGGTTTTACCTGATCCGGTTGGACCAACAACACTTACCATATCTCCCATTTTCAAATCAATTCTATCTACAAGTTCCAGCCGTCTATTTTTATCCTGGCCGCCGAGGATTGATATATTTTGAATGATATCCATATAATTGCAACTTTGAGTAATGTTTAAGTAAGAAAAAATCTTCCACTTATTATTGTAATTATAACCGGAACTTCAGACCGGAATAAATTTCTGACGCCGCCATGTAAATGCAGAAGAGAATTTTTTAATTGAACCTGCATTTTTACCTAACGAATGTTATACAGTATTATTTAGGACTATGCTTATTTTGCGAATCAAATAAGCATAGATTTAATAAACTCAATTACCATCATCCAAAAAGGGTATGCAAATAATGGCATTGAAGAAACATAATACAAAGTTAATTCTGTGATTAATTAACTATATGGCTAATACTTGAAGAAAGAGCCTATAAATTTGCATGAATAACATTGTGAAAAGAATTATTTCACTGAGGCTTGTATCCAGATTTCCTGGATTGGATGGTTTGGATCATTGGTTTCAATCATCACCCCACGTCGGACTGTTGTACCACTCATATTATGAAATCCAGTATTGAATTGGAGAGTCATTAAGATAACTTTACCAGGTGGAACTTCAGTGGCTGTAAAATCAGCCGTAGTACAACCACATGTGGTATAGGCTCGGAGAATAATCAAAGCAGAACTACCCATATTGGCGATGACAAAGGTTCGCGTTAAAACTTGATCTGAATTTACTTCTCCAAAATCATAAAATTGTTCGGAAATTCGGAATTCCGGTATCTTGGTTGAACTGGTAGGGGAAATATTGGGGTATTTAGAACCGGCACTGGAATCCATACTATGGATCGCATGGATTTTTTGGCCATATACCACGTCTTCGGGTGAATAACGGATTGTAGAAATAGTTGAATTGATCAAAGAAACTGTATAAATGCAAAACGCAAGGAGCAATCCCCCAATTGCACCCAGAATGACATAGTTCCAACCCCTATTTCCTGTGCTCCGTAGGAAGCCAAGAAAGTGTTTGATTCGTTTTCCATTGACGGAGGGTGGGACTTTATTGGTCATTTTTGTTACTCTTCTCCCAACTCTTTCGGAGAGGATTTTGATGTTGTTTCGTGTGATTGGTGATGTTCATGTCTGTCGTGATCTCCGTGACCCATCATACCCATCATGAGGATGTGAGACAGAGGGCAAAGCAAAATCAATCCAAATAGGAGTACTTTATTTACAGGTATTTTAAATAGAAAGATTGCAGTGGCTGCGGCTATAGAGATCAGGCAGCAAGCAATCATGATCAAAACATGTTTTTTCGACATTCTTCCCTCCAATTTATTTGCTTATTTGCCAGGTAAAAACCCGACTTTGTACATCGACGTTGTTGATCGTGAGCGTGATGCTCCTGGCTCCAGCTAAAAGTTTTTTCCCTTTCTGGGCAGCAGGAAATGAAAGTTTCCCTTCAAGGTGATGGCCGCCTTTGGGTGCATCCCATAAGGATGCCTGAATTGTTTTTCCGGTATCCGTTGTGAGTGTAGAAAGTTGAGCTAGATCCATACTTAGGTCTACTGAATGTGTATTCATTGAGATGTCAAACAACAGGGTATCAGCGGGTTGGTCCAGGTTCAACGGAGTAACTTCTACGGTTACGGCACCTTGCGCATCTGATTTGGTCAGGCCAGCCTGTTGATCGATCCCTGGAGTTGGCGCTGTTGTTGAACCTGGTGTTATCTTTATTTGGCAAACACCCGTCTCACCTATATTGGGAGTTGAGCAACCCGTTGAGATTGATTGTGCCATCGAGTATTTCACAGGTGTTTTTGCTGAAGAACAGGCTGCCAGGAACATCGCTGCCAGAAGAGCGATCGCTATGATTTTGGAATATTTCATGATATCTCCATTTTGTTTTGCCGCAATGAAATGATTGACTTTTCGCTTTTCACGAGAAAGAAGGAAGAACATATAACCATCACCTTAAGGTTTTTAGCATTATTTGTCCAGGACCAAGATCTATGGCTATTCTGAATGATACAAATTTTGCAGGGGTTTGCCATGCGCCAGGTTGCCTGATCTCTACTGAGCAATAACGCCTATGCAGCTTTAGGCTGGATCACACTGTATTCCCTTCAACGAATTGTGTATATTTCAGATATGTTTCTTCAAAATTCTTTCAGATTTAGACCGATATGGAAGGCGAACTATGATGGGTTTTGGAATGTTCGGCGGAATGTTTTTGTTTTGGATTGTTCTGCTTGTGTTGGTAGTAATTTTGGCGCTGGTACTTTTCCAAACGAAAAAGGAGAAAAGAACGCCTGATCCGCAATCTGCCCGTGAGATTTTGGGAAAACGCTATGCCAGTGGTGAAATAAACCGGGAACAATATTTGTCGATGTTGAAAGACATTCAGTAGGCAATCTATATTTACAAAGGGCAGGCCGTATATTCATGGCCTGCTCTGTTCTTTATTTTCTTACTGCCGAGTAAAAAAAATTGTCTTTCACTTATTTATAAAAAGTACTAATGAAGGCTGTCTCTCAAAAACGGGATAACACCCGCATTAATCCCCATCTTGAAACAGGTGAAATGGCTCATTGTTTTAAACGATCCTCGCTTTTAGAATAGATCAAGAAAAAGCGAATAAATAGGAACTTTGGAGAGAAATAATGAGCTCAAAAAAGAAAGCTCGAAAAACAACGAAAAGTAAATGGCCATTATTCTTAGCGATTGGTGGAATTATCGTATTAGGCATTGTGTTATTCGTTGCATTCCAGAAAAAAGCAGTCCCTTATACTCCTGAAACGACTGGAGGCCCCAGCCTGCAGACCAATCAACAAACAGTAGATCTAGGTAATGAAAAACTGGGTTCGACGGTTCAAGTCTCCTTCACTCTAAAGAATGTTGGAGATCAACCCCTTGTGTTTACTAAAATTCCATATATTGAAGTAGTTGAAGGATGTTGCCCTCCAACCCCAACCATTGGATCTATGACACTCCAGCCCGGTGAAACAACGACGGTTTCCTTCCCCTTAATGATGCATGCAAGTATGGGAGGAAAGCATGACCTACGGGTTCATATTCCCAATAATGATCCAAAAAATAAGGATTTTGAATTTAAATTATTGTCTAATTGGATTGAGTAACCATCCAACTGTTTGATTTTCCTCTAATCAAAGGCATGAGTTAACTTCATGCTTTTGATTTTTAATAGGCAATTAAGCCTATATTCCGGCACGCGATATCGCCCTCCTCGTGTCTTGCATAACTTCTTATACTTTGATAAGAATATAAACTTTTATAAATAAAAGGCGCAATTAATGAAACACTCACACAAACGTTTGATTATACTTTTGGTCGTTGTACTTCCAATCCTTTCATTGTTATCAGGGTGTAGTGTTAACTCAAATAACGGCAATTCACTGAAAATGGCATCGATGTCCGATATGCCATCTGAAATACAGAAAGCACCTGCTACTGTGAGCGAGGCCTACAGGTTTGCAGTTGTAAACCCTGATGCTCTGAAAAATGTACCTTGTTATTGTGGTTGTGGTGCAGTTGGCCACACCTCCAACTATTCTTGTTTTGTCCAAGAAGTAAAAAGTTCTGGGGACATTGTTTTTGATCAACATGCACTGGGTTGTTCTCTTTGCGTCGATATCGCCCAAAATGTAATGCACCTTACGCAAGATGGAAAAACTCCGCAAGAAATTCGGGCACAGATTAATCAAACATTTTCTCAATATGGACCTTCAAATATGGTACCGGTAAAGTAAACATATGGATGCTAATTCATCGCACCCTGCAAAAGTGGCCCGGTCAAAACTCTGGTTTTATGGGCCCGTTTTCGTAGTTATTGTCCTGCTGATCCTATTGGTTCCACTCCCACAGGCTGCATCCACGCCCACAGATCGGACGATTCGCATCGAAGCCAGTCGCTTCCAGTTTGTGCCGGGAGAGATTCATGTTAATCCTGGCGACAAGGTCACTGTTGAGTTGATCTCGCAGGATGTAGTGCATGGCCTATCGCTCGATAACTATAATTTCAATTTACAGGCAGAGCCTGGGCAAATCGTAACCGGCACCTTTATTGCAAACCAAAGCGGTGTTTTTCGTTTTCGGTGTTCTTTTACTTGTGGAAACTTACATCCATTTATGATTGGCAAGCTCACAGTGGGGTCGAATTATTTGTTGATTCGGGGAATAGCATTAGCAGGGTTGGCGGTAGCGGGGGCTTTCTTGTCAATGTGGTTTTCCACTACACGTCATTCTCAAGGAGTACGATGACACGCCTTGACCTCACCCGCTTCCCGAAAATGAATGCTGCCCTTAAAAACCGTTGGCCGCAGTTTCTATTGCGAGCTGTCACTCTGGCCGGATTTACATTTACGATTTTAGCGGGGTTGATGGGTTCCGTAGTGGGCAGCCATAATTTTGCAATCATCTTTGTTTGGATCGCCTGGTGGACTGCCCTTAAACTCTTCTTTATTCCTTTTGGCGGTCGTTCCTGGTGCAGTATCTGTCCAATTCCCATGGCCGGCGAGTGGCTGCAACGGGGTGGAATCCTTGAACCTGGTAAAAAAAAGGTCGGTTCAGGAAAACGATGGCCTCGTTTCCTACGAGGAAATTGGCTGCAAGCTTTCGGTTTTCTTTTGATCGGCTTATTCAGCGCTGTCACTTTGACTTCATCCAAAATTACTGCAATTGTCTTATTGGCAATCATCTTACTGTCGCTTGTACTGAGTTTGATCTTTGAGCGGCGTGCATTTTGCAGCTACCTGTGCCCAATTGGCGGTTTTACCGGATTGTATGCGCAGGCCGGCCCGGTGGAGGTACGCGTCAAAGAAGCGGAGGTATGTGCAGCTCACAGCGAGAAGCTTTGTTACGATGCCTGCCCGTGGGGTCAGTATCCGCTGGCACTCAAATCCAGTGCCAATTGTGGCCTGTGCATGGAATGTCTGCGGGTTTGCCCCAAAGACAATATTGCGGTTAATCTTCGTCCATGGGGCAGTGACCTACAGGCAGATACACGGCATAATCTGAGCGAAGCATTTCTCGGACTGGTGATGTTGGCAAGCGCGCTGGTGGATTCTGCGATCTTTTCTGGACCATGGGGAAACCTCAAAATGGCTGCTTACACCATCGGCAGCCGCGAATGGTTTCTCTTTGCGGGAATATTTATGGTATCAGCACTCATTTTATTACCAGGTTTTTATGCTTTATGTGTGAGTTGGGCGAATAAACT
>PMIV01000153.1 GCA_003158355.1 Anaerolineaceae bacterium | reverse complement strand
CGGGCTGGCTGACGTCGTAAATGTGTTGCTGACAGTCGAAGGGGCGAATCCCCAGCTTGGGGGGGTTATTGCGGAATTGCGCGTCCTTGAAATACTCGTTGAAAACATCCAGCCGGAACCCGTCAACACCGCGATCCAGCCAGAATTTGAAGACATCCAGCATTTTCTGGTAGACTGCCGGGTTGCGCCAATTCAGGTCGGGCTGTTCTTTGACGAACATGTGAAAATAATATTCGGCTGTCTTTTCGTCATATTCCCAACCGGGGCCGCCAAAAACTGACTTCCAGTTGTTAGGTTGTTTGCCTTCAGGAGCGGATCGCCAGAGGTACCAATCGCGGTAGGGATTCTCTTTGGAGCTTCTGGATTCCTGAAACCATTTGTTTTGGTCGGAAGTGTGGTTCAAAACCAGGTCCAGAATAATATGCAGATTGCGTTTGTGGGCTTCCTGCAGCAGGAGGTCGAAATCAGCCAGGGTACCGAATTTGGGATCGATATCGAAATAATCGGCCACGTCGTAGCCAAAGTCTTTGTCGGGTGAGGGGTTAATGGGGGAGAGCCACAAGGCATCCACACCCAGATCGGTCAGGTAATCCAGTTTGCTGATGATACCTTTCAGGTCGCCGATGCCGTCGTTGTTGCTGTCGGCAAAGGAGCGCGGGTAAATTTGATAAATGACGCCGTCGCGCCACCATAAAAAGTCATTCTTCATGTCCACCTCCAAAGTTTTGACTATTATACGCGATTGCTCATACGAAACTATCTACGTTTCTATAAATGTCCGAGTAAACGGAATTCTTTCCAGACCCAGGGCAGACAAACGAGGATGCCCAGAATCATTGGCACTGTGCCGGAGATCAATGGGGATACGCGCGGCTCTAGGAAGCTGAGACTGCCCCAGGTGACCAGACCGGCGGTGAGCATGGCTGCCAGCGGCCGCCACACCGACGACCCCAGCCTGATCGGGGAGATCATTCTGCGGCTGAGAACGGCCAGCAGGATGATTGCTTCCAAGGTGAAAACGATTGAATCGGTGAGGGCGATGCCCGGAGCACCCAGAGGGCGGTAAAGCAGCGACCCGATGCCAATATACAACGCCACGTTGATCGCGGCAGTGATCAGAGGCACCCAGGGGCTCTGGCGGGCATAAAAGGAACGGGCCCCGACTTCCTTGAGGCTTTGCCCCATCAACCCAAGCAAGAAGGCGGCAGTGACCCAGGCCAGCAGGGTGGTACCGGCATCGCCAAAATTAAATGCCAGTGAGAGCAACGGCCGCAGCCCAATGGCCATGACCGCGGCGATGGGCAGGGTGACAGCAATTAAAACCTGCACAGCCTTCTGGATCGTTTGCAGGAAGGCTTCTTTCATCCCGGCAGCGAAATGTTCCGAGAGGGTGGGCAGCATGGCTGTTCCGATGGCAGTACCGACCAACGTCTCGGGTACCTGAGCCAGCATGTAACCGTAAGTGAGCGAGGTAACGGCTCCAGCCGCCAGACGGGAAGCCAAATTATCGCGGATGAGAAAGGTGAGCTGGATGAAGAACATGGTCAGCAGGCGCGGACCCATCATGCGCAGCACTTTTTGCACTTCCTCGTCCTTAAGCGCCAGACCTGGGCTCCAATGGAAGCGATATTTGACGAGAGCGGGTACTTGAATGAGCAAATGCAAACAGGCACCGATGATGACGCCGTACACCAGACCGGTAACGCCGAGGTTGAAAGCCGGCAGGGTAATTGGGCCGATGGCATAGCTTTTGGCAGGGGAAAGAACGAGCACGCCGAAGATCTGCCCGATGTTGTAGAAGAGCGGCGCCAGAGCCGGAAAGAAGAAATGTTGGTTGGCCTGCAACCCGGCCATGACCAGGCCGCTGATGGAGAAGATGATGGTGGCGATCAGGTTGAGGCGCATCAGATGAATAACCACATCCTGCTGCACACTGGTGAAACCGGGGGCAATACCGATCTGGGCGCGCACCATTGGGGCGGCAAAAACGGCGACCAGTAAGGCCAGAAAACTGGTCACCAGAAAGGCCAGGTTGGCGATGCGGCTGAAGAGCTTCCAACTGGACTCACGGCCGGATTTGGTCAACACCTCAGAAAGCACAGGGATGAAGGCCATTGCCAACGCGCCGCCGGAGATCAGGGCAAAGAGGAGGTCAGGGACGTTATTGGCTACGTTGAAAGCATCCAATTCACGGGAAAGGCCAAACTGGCGGGCGATCAGTACCTGGCGCAGAATGGCCAACAGTTTGTCGAGTAAGAAAAACACTGCCAGAAGCAGAGATATTTTTGATAAACGGGATAATTTCATTGTTTCTCCTGGAACCTTCACATATCCGTGGTTTCCATAAGTTTACCCTGTTTTCCTTTTTCCCCGGATGTCCTCTCATCGGGTAAAATGAGAGGAGAGAAAGAGGCAGGTTATGGCCAATAAAGGCACACTCTATATTGTGGCAACCCCAATCGGCAACCCCGGTGATATTACCCTGCGTGCCATTGAAGTATTAAAGTCTGCTGACGCGGTGGTTTGTGAAGAGTATAAACCCGGCAGTACGCTGTTGAAAAAGCTGGGCATCACCGGTAAGGAATTGGTACTGCTAAACGAACACAACGAACCTGAGGTGGCCGCCGACCTGTTGATGCGCCTGCTCAACGGTGAGAGTCTGGCGCTGTTCTCCGATTGCGGAACGCCGGTCTTTTCCGACCCGGGTCATTATCTCATCCAACTGGCTGCCAGCTCCGGGGTCAAGGTTTCGCCGGTGCCGGGAGCCTCCTCGTTGATGGCGACGCTATCCATCCTCGATTTTCACCTGGAACGCTTTGTCTTCGGCGGATTTTTGCCGCGCGACCCGGATGTGCGCCGCAAAATGCTGACCTACTACCGCACCCTGAAGATGCCAGTGGTTCTGATGGATACACCCTACCGCCTGGGCGCGCTGCTGGATGATGTGATCAAGGTGTTCGGCAAAGGCTGCATCGTGACGGTGGCCTTTGACCTGACCATGCCCACAGAAACGATCTACCGCGGCGACGTGGAAGAAGTACGCAAGCAGGTTGGCCCGCGCAAAGGGGAGTTCATCATGGTTGTGGGGAATATGTAAGGATTATTGTTTCAAGGTGCGGTTTCTATCCATCCTCATTCCTCGCTCATTCGTTGAAGACGGCCTTCATCTCCACCTATCCAATCTTTGTCGTAAATTCCTTTTTCTACATATCGGTTAAAGCTCGACCACTCCCAATCTACAGCTTTGGTTACATAACCATGTTTGATCGGATTGTAATGGATGTAATCCAAATGCGTCTCAAGATCCTCTTCATCCAATATGGTGTGTTCCCAAAAACGCCGCTGCCAGATGGCAGCTTCATGTCTTTTTTGGTGAGAGATATTGCGCTCTTCTCCCGGTCCAATTTCACGCAAATATTCTTTTGTAAATAAACGTTTAATTTCCTTCCAGCGAACCGAATAATTATTGTCCTCTTCGGGTAAACGCCAAATGCAATGAAGATGATCGGGAAGAAGGCAAATTGCAATTGTTTCAAAAGGAAATCTTTTTGTTGTATCCATCCATGACCGGTGCAGGATTTTTCGAGCGGTGTCGGTAGAAAGGATGGGTAGGTGATGGTAAGTAACAACGGTGAAAAAGAAGGTTCCCCCTTCCATTTTGGAACGTCGGTATTCTGGCATGAGTTAATTGTATAACTACTCTCTTTTTTGGTGCGTTCAAAACATTCCATTTTTTTCTTTCGACCGGTAAGGTAATAATAATTTTTGTAGGGTGCGTCCGCGACGCACCATTTTTAAATGGAAATCGATTTGGTGCGTTTTCAACACTATTCTCTTTTTCGGTGCGTTCAAAAGCGAACGCACCCTACATTTTTTAATGAATATCTACATCAACATCGGAACTTTCTGTTCTGTCTGCACGGGTATTTCCACCCTCTCTACTTTTAATTCTTCATTGACCCCACCGCCCAGCCACTGGCTGACGCGGTCATCCTTCCAGCCAAAGGGCTGCAGGGCGGTGCCGGCGGCGCGGACAAGGAGTTTGCGGTAGTAGGCCACGTCAATTGTCAACGGGTCGGGCTTATCGGACAGATCCCAGGCGTAAACGCCGGTGCCGGTACGCACGTAGAGAAAGCGCACGCGCTGGCCGGGACGTTTGTCTTTGCCTGCAGCGTTGAGCTGCATCAGCGCACGGGCGGCCGGGGAGGGGGTCTTGTAGGCCGAAAGCTCACGGCTGAGGCGCTGCCCCATCACCAGTTGGTCCAGCGGCACGCGTCCGGCGCGCAGGTCATTGAGCCGTCCGCGCAGCAAGTCCAGTGCCTGCGGGATGAGAGCCTGAATCTGCGCCGCGGAGGCAGCCTGGCCGAGCACATTGAGCATGTCCATCTGGGTGTTGACCACGAAGGGCGGCATGTCGCGGCGGCGTGCGTCGATGCCGCGCATCTTGAAGGAGCCATCCTGAAAGTAGCCAAAATAGCGGTTGGGCACCGGCACCTTCGAGTTCATACGCGAGGGCAAAAAAGTGACCCAGCGGTAGACACCGTCCAGGGCAATGGAAAGACTGGTGCGGCGGCCGATCTCATCCAGCAGCGGCGTGAACTGCTCGGGACGGGTATAGCCCTCCTGCTTGACCCACAGACCATCCACGTACATGTGCAGGATGGTGAAGCCCATCTCTTCGGCGGCTTCTTTGGCCAGCAGCAGGGCCTCGCGTCCCCAGGTGGTGACGGCCTCGTGCGACTCGATGCGTCCGAAGCGGGCATTTTTGTAGCCCAAATAGCCGAAGCAGGTGACCAGCAGCCATTTGTGGGCGGCTGAAGCGGCCTGGTAGCGCTTGTAGCGCAGATCCCAGGGATGCATGGTTCCCAGGGCTTTTTTGATGGTGATGCGCTTCAGGAGCAGGGGAGCCAGCGTCTGCGGGATGAGACCAGGTTCCTCGTTTGAGCCGAGGAAGGTGGGCACGGGCTTTTCGGGCGAAATGTTGCAGTGCACCATGATGCTGGGGTACATGGAGATGAAGTCGATCTCGGCCACATCGGTATGCACACCCACGGTGGGCTGATAGACCATGCCGCCCTGATCGTATTTGAGCAGGTCGAGGGCAGACTTGGGGCGCTCCACCTGCTGTTTGTGCCAGGGCACCAGCGTGCCGCCGCGCATGGCAGTGAGGATCTGCATGGACGAAATACCGGTGCCGGGTGAGGTGCGCGCTGAGGTTTGAATGGGCAGGGCGGTAAGGCGGGCGCTTTCGAGAATACCGTCCAGACCGTCGGGCCCCCACAGGGAGGAGTTGCGCCGGTCAATGTGACAGCGGCCGTAGAGGTGGATCTGCTGGCCGTGATAGATGATCATGCCGTATGAGAAGAAGGATTTTTCACGGCGGTGGACGACGCTGCGGGTCGCCTCGCGGTTGAGCGGCAGCGGCAGCCCCTGGCGTTCGCTTTCTTCCAGCAGCAGGGGCAGGAGCCAGGTGTCGCCCCAGGTGGTGAGCAGGATATCGGGGTCGAAACGTTCGAGAATGCCGCGCAGATTGATGAGCAGGGGGCGCAGCGGGGAGAGGGCAAATTCATAATTGTGCTGCCCGTAACTCACGCGCAGGCTGGCAGGGGTGTCGTGCTGCGGGTCGCAGTTGGGCTCGAGCGAGAGGGTACGCAGGGGCGCCGGTTCGGGGTCGAGCTCCCAGGGGGAATCGATCACCTTCAGCTCTTCGACAAGCCCCTCGTCACTGCAGCGGACGAGGCAGCGGGCCAGCGGGAAGGTATTGTAGACGGCGGCAAAGCGCAGGGCCAGGTTGACATCGGCATTGTAATAGGTGAGGTCGGGGAAGACTTCGGCCATGTGCTGGAAGAGGCGCGGCTGGGCGGCAGCGTTGGGAACCTCAATGCTGAGCAGGGTGACCGGCTGGCTGATGAAGAGGTCGTGCCCCTGGCTGCGCGAGAGGTTCACCTGCTCCGGCTGTTGCTGCAGCCAGCGCCAAGCCGCGCGCAGGCGTTCCGCGGGGCCGGCGGCAGAAAAGATGATGGGGAAGGGCTGGTGCAGGCGCAGGCGTTCACCGCTTTCGAGGGCGAACCACAGCACCACGCCGGCCTGCGGGTCGTCGTACAGGTCCAGCAGCCAGCCGGTGAATTCGCGGCTCATGACTGGCCGGGGTCGGCGTCGTCAACGGGGTCGGCGGGGCTGTTATCGGGTAATGCGGCCGTATGGCCCAACGTGCCTTCCACCAGCGTGCGCAGGCGCATCACCTCTTTGTGTTCTTCGAGCAGCATGGCCAGCAGAAAGGTCTCCATAGGCAGGGCGTTGGCGGCGTAGGCTGCGGCGGCCAGGTGATTGCGGGCCGCGGCGAAGAGATCATCCAGCGCCAGTTGATCGCTGCGGCGCAGGGCGCGGCGGAAGCGGCCGAAGGCTTCCTGTTCGTGCATGAATTCCATCGTGATCGAGGGTAAAGTACGTCCCATAGTTATTACCTCCTGAAAAAGTTACCGTTAGGGTCTAGCCGAAGAGGGGCAGGGTGGCAGCCACCTGGCTGTGCTGCGCCTCCAGGTGAAGGGTGCGCGTGCTGGCCTGTTCCAGCAGGTCGAGCAGCGGCATGCGCTCCGCCACCAGCGCGAGGGGCGGCTTGACACTCATGATCAGCGGCGCGGACTGGCTGAGGCGCTGCAACTGCACCACGGCCAGCTCCAGCAGGCGGCGGCTTTCGGGCAGGCGCACATTCTCATCCAGAAAGGTCGCCAGCAGGTCCAGCACCAGGGTGGGGGTAGGCGCGGCCGGGGTCTCTTCGAGCAGGGTGAGCATCTGGTAGCAGGTGAAGGCGCG
>PMIV01000280.1 GCA_003158355.1 Anaerolineaceae bacterium | reverse complement strand
CGCGCAATGAATGGTGGCCGGGTACCAGCCCGGATATTCGGGAATGGGCACAAACCACCCTCACCCGCATCCCCAACGCGTTTCCGGATGTTGACCTATCTTCGTTCGATATCAATCAGCCTGCGGTAAAAATATGAAAGTTGATCTTTGAGACCAATTAAAATCATTGGACAATTTGGCTTTCATCATGCTATTAAATAAATAGAGCCACCGGTGGGAGTCGAACCCGCGACCCGCCGCTTACGAAGCGGCTGCTCTACCAACTGAGCTACGGTGGCTTATAATTCACTTGATTTTCTAAGTGACGGCGCAAATTATATCAGCACCCACTATTTAAAGGCAAGGATATCCCATTGAATATTGCAATGCTTTCTTACCACACTTGCCCACTGGCTACCCTCGGCGGTAAAGACACCGGTGGAATGAATGTGTATGTCGCTGAACTGACCCGCCATTTGGGCAAGATCGGCATCCACGTGGATGTTTTTACCCGTTCGCAAGATGAGCATGTTCCCCACGTGATCCACAGTTTGGGTTACGGCAACCGCGTCGTTCACATTCCCGCCGGGCCGGAAGTTCCATTGCCCAAAAAAGAATTGGCTAAATATATCCCGGAATTTGCTGAAGGAGTACGCCGCTTTGCCGCTGAAAAAGGGATCCATTATGATTTGATTCACAGCCATTACTGGATGTCTGGGATGGCAGCAGAAATTCTTAAGCACGCCTGGCATGTTCCGGTTTTACAGATGTTTCACACGCTTGGCCTCATGAAGAATCAAATTGCCCAATCACCCGCTGAGATGGAAGGTGACTATCGCATTGACGGTGAACGACGGGTTGTTCGTATGGCAGATAAAATCGTGGCCGCCACAGCCGCTGAAGTACAGCAATTGGAAAAACTTTATAAAGTTCCGGCCGACTGCATCGTCACCATTCCCCCCGGTGTTGATACTGCACGGTTTTACCCCATCCCCAAAGATGAGGCCCAGGAAGCCATTAATATTCCCTGTAATAACCGGCTGTTGTTGTTCGTCGGGCGCATCGAGCCTCTCAAAGGTCTGCCGAACCTGATCTGTGCACTGGATTTGATCCGTAAAAGCAACGACCCGGTGAGCAATTGTTATTGTTTGGTAGTCATTGGCGGCGACCCGGATGCTTCGTCAGAGACAATGACTGAAGAAATGGCCCGCGTGAAAATGCTGTGTAAAGAATTGGAAGTGGATGACCTGGTGGTCTTTCTGGGCAAAAAATCGCAGGAGACCCTACCTTATTATTATTCGGCCGCGGATGTTTTGATCATGCCTTCGTATTATGAATCCTTTGGCATGGTTGCATTGGAGGCAATGGCCTGTGGCACACCTGTGATCGCTTCACAGGTAGGCGGGCTTCCATTTCTGGTTAAAAATGGGGAAACTGGTTTTGTTGTTCCGGGAGGGAGCCCCGAAGCTCTGGTCGATCCATTAATGGCATTGATGACCCAGCCAGAACTGCGCGCGAAAATGGGAAAACAAGCAGCTAATTATGCTCTTAATTATTCATGGGAATTAATCACTCAGCGCATCGCTCAAACTTATACATCCATGCTAGACGCTGGTTAAAACGCCAGGGCAACAATCAAGACCGCGGCAAAAATGGCGATCGCACTGTAGATGCGGCTGTTTAAATCCCGGCTGCGGAAAATGATCATCAACAACGCCACAATTCCAGCCAGTCCTGCCAGATAACGGATCGCTATATAGCCAAAGTTTACGAAAGGCGGCCATTCAGCCAAATAGGTATATCCCACCTGATAAAGTTTGCCGATCCAGCAAACCAATAAAACAACCATCGCAGTACGCAGCCCTGTGGGTAAAATTCTCTTCCACAAAACTGCGGTAATGATCACTGCCATCACCCAAAATATCATGCCCGCTTGCTGGAAAAGCTGAAACGAACCTAATTCTGCGGTAAATCGGATCACCTGCCAGAAGTATAGCCCTGCAGCCATACCGTGCCAGGCTCGTTTAGGTTCAGAAGTCCCGCCAGTCAACGAACGCTGTAATTCGAACCCCGCTAAAGCCAAGATCAAAAAGATATAAATTAAAAATCCGGGGCGCTGAAAAAAACGCTGTATCGGAATGAGCAGCAGTGTTGTCAGCGCATAAATCAGGAGCAATTTTATGGAATTGATCATCCCGTCTGAAATTTTACTTACTGATTCAGTAATGAATCCGTTCATCTTGTATTCGTCATAACTTTCTCATTTTCAATTTTTTCATCAAAGATACATTTTATCTGGGTTTGGCAGAATCAGGTCTTTTTTTAAGGGCATCCCCACTGGTGACAGATTGTTTTCCAAATCTTTCATGCAGCTCATCCAGAGCCGTCAATAAGCGGTGCTCTTTTTCGGAAGGAGTATCAAAAAGGCTCATCTGATGGCTGCGTTGATCCAGATCTGAAACTCCTACGCCAATCAACCGGATGAGATGTTCGCCGTCCCAATTATCTTGCAGTAACTTCATAGCGGTATCAAAGATCGTGCTGTCTTGGTCAGTAGGCTGTGGTAAAGAGATCTGCCTGGTGAAAGTGGAGAAATCGGACCAGCGAAGTTTGATCCTCACCACTTTTCCACAGACTTCGTTTTGTCTCAGCCGCGAAGCCACTTTTCGGGAGAGTTCCCGCATTGTTTGACGCAATTGTTCAAGATCATTGGTATCCCGGTCAAAGGTGGTTTCCTGACTGATGGATTTCATGGCGTAATCCACCGTCACCGGGCGGTCATCGATTCCACGGCAATGTTCCGCCAACTCCACCCCATATTTTCCAAAACGGCTTTCTAATTTTGCCGCCGGGTAGTTCGCCAGCTCGCCCAGCGTTTTAATTCCCAGCGAAATTAGCGCTTCCTCCATCTTCGGTCCAACCCCCCACATGGCCTTGACGGGTAATGGCGCCAGAAAACTTGCTTCTTCACCTACTGGTACGATCAGAATAGCCCGTGGATAGCTATTGCCGCGATTACGCGCCTTGCCTGTATCCGTGGCCACTTTAGCAACCAGTTTGTTGGATGCTCCCCCCAAGGAACAGGGTAAATGTGTCTCTGCTTGAACGCGGGCCTGCAGTTCCCTGGCAATTGACTCCATATTTTGCGGCAGATCAGAAACGTCCAGGAAAGCTTCATCAATGGAGACCTGTTCCACCAATGGAGTAAGCTGACCAAGGATCGCCATCACCTTCTCAGATTGAACGCCGTACTCCCCATGATGTCCGGAAAGGATGATCAAACCCGGACAGAGTTTTAACGCCTGTCCGGTGGGCATGGCAGAATGTACTCCCATTTGCCTTGCCGCATAGGAACAGGAGGCAATTACCCCACGCCGTCCAGCCTGCCCTCCCACGGCAAAGGCCTTGCCTGCCAGGGACGGATCTTTCAGTTCTTCACAGGCGCAGAAGAACGCGTCCAAATCTAAATGTAATATTTTTCTAGGCGGCATAATGGAATTTTCCCCTGCAGGTGAAGCAAAAATAATTCACTTCCTCCCTTAATCATAAAACATTAAAAGGAAAAAAATACATGGATCTTTGAATTCTTACAACGAAGATTACGCAGCCATACTGTTTTTTAGTTCGGTGATCATTGGAACGGCGGACGGGTTTGTATCATTCGCCATTGCCAGGTAATAAGAAACATAATCACCAAATTGGACAGCCCGCCAAAGTTGTTCCAAACGCGACTTGCCTGTCGCCAGGTAGCTATCGGTATTGATACCTTCTTCCAACATGAACCTTTGAGTAAGGTCAATACGCATGGCATTTCTGGGGTGATCTGATTCAGAGCGGACAAAGACCGCCATGCTTTTATCGAGCACGGCCTGCGGAGCATAGATGCCAGCCAGGGAATTATGGTCGCATTCTGGCAAAGGTTCGTAGGCAGCCAGTGATTTGGCGACCTCATTTATCTGGGATTTCCAACGGCGCGCCACCGGCACCATCTGGCCGGCTCCAAAGAAAGTGACAAACCGGCCAACAAATTGACCGGCCAATCGTTTTGCTGAATTTTTCTTCAAGGGGGTCTCGGCGTTGATAGTCAATCGCTGCTCGATCATAGAATTTACTGCAACCGCGACATCCGCCTCGGGGTCCGGGATCAGACCCAAACGAGTAAATAATGCCAACAACAATCCAAATGAAAACCCTACTGCGGCACGCGGTTGGCCTTTATGTGCAAAAGTCCAGGCCGGGAATCCTCCGGATTTGGCTTTCTCTGTTAATTTTCCACCGGTGGAAACGGTTACGATCTGGCAATGTGTTTGCACCGCCTGGTCAAAAACCGAAAGCGTTTCTTCTGTGTTGCCTGAATGAGATGAAAGAATTACCAGAGTACCGCGTCCTATTGCCCAGGCAGGTAAATCGTAATCTCGCTGAACAATTACCGACACCGGGCAAACATTTGAATAAGCGGCGGCTAAAAGATCGGCTCCGATTGCAGAACCACCCATCCCTGCCACAACTATTGAATGAATCTCCCCCATATGCGGAAGCGCTAACGAAAGCCCTAAATTCCAGGCTTTCGCCAATTGCTCTGGTAAATGGTCAATTTCCGCCAGCATTCCTTCTGGGTCTATTTTTTCAAATTGTGAGTGATCATCCAAATTCATCGAAAATGGCCATTCTAAAATTTCAGGAAAAATGGATTAAGCCAAAGCCTCCATTTCTGAAGTTTTTGGCTTAATTCTATATTCACATTACGATTTTTATTTTAGTTTTTTGATCAATTCAATGTACTCATCCCATTCTTCTTGAAAAAAATGAACGGTGACGTTATTCAATTCCAGATGATAAGTAACTTCTCCATCCGGTTCGGCAGCGGACCATACCGCGTAATTCTCGGTCTCGGCTATGGTATTTGTGGTTAGCTCTTTTTCTTCAGCCATTTCAATTCTCCTTTTCACTTTCTTTTATGGGTGATATTTTATCCGGTTTTTTTCTATTCTTTTTAAAGAAAGAAATCCACCTGTTACCAGTCACCTTCAATCGATTGATTAAAGCGGCAAATGTTTCATTCAAAGATAATGGCGGTTCCGGAATTTCCATATCTATCCAGGGATCCAAATCCATTAGTTTGTGTGTGATGTAATGCATAAAGAGTTTTAATGAAGCCAAAACAGGTGCAGCCAGTAACACTCCGATGAAACCGATCAACTTTAAAGCCACAATTACAGTTACCAACACTGCAGCAGGGTGAACTGAAAGGGCGTTCGACATCACCCGCGGACTGATAAAGTTATCCATAATGGCATCGATCAGGATTGCGCAACCAACAATAATCAACGCATATGGCAATGGCAGAAGGCCAAAAATGGTCGACCCTTGAAATAAAGCCACCATTCCATAGGTCGTCCAGGCCACAAATGGACCAACGTAAGGGACAAATCTGGCCAAACCGGCCAGGATAGCCAGAGCCAGAAAATATTTTTCCCCTAAAGCAGCCAGCATCACACAATAAATGATATAGGTGAGCACAAATATGGTCAATTGCCCGCGCAGGAAAGCTCCCCATATTTTAGAAAGGTGCATCTTCATCCGGTCAAAATCGACCTGGTATTTCGGGATATTTAATTGAATCATGTTGGAACGAAGGCCGCTGGATTCAACCGCAAAAAAATACGAAACGATCAGGGTGAAAAAGATCCATGTAATGGTGCTGACTGCCCCGGAAGCGATGCTTCCGACTAAGGTACCTAAAGAAGCTAACGCCGGGCTGATGATTCCCTGTAACTCTGTCCAGAGTTGGGAAAGATTCCATGATGTTAAATTTAAGGTAATTGGTCCGATGACTAAAACTTGTTTGGATAAAGTTGAAAGGGTATTCGGCAGATCGACGATCAATTTTTGCAGAAAAATGATCAGGTTTTGCACAGGCTGAACCAGGGAAATCCCTCCCCAGGCGATCAAACCAATTACGATCAGAAAAATAAATAAATAAAGGAGAGTGACTGCCACTCGCCAGGGAAGATGAATTTTTCGATGCATCAGTCCAGCGACAGGATGCAGTAAATAGGCTAAGACGATAGCAAAAAGCAAAGGGCCCAGAATAAATTGGAATTTCCAAAGCAATAACCCAATGATAACCACTAGGAAAAAAGTGACTATCAATTTGGTTGTTGTACTCCAATGCGGTCCTAATTCATTATTTGTTGAATACATTATTTTCATAACTCCAATTAATTATGATTATAAGATAAATTCGGTATTAATAACGAAAACCGGCAGAAACTCTGCCGGTCTTTATTTATTCTTACGGGCACACACCCGCTTGGATCGCATTGAATATTCCCGGGAACAACGAGCAATAACTGTTTGTTACCTCAACAATGATCCAGGGGATGACGCAAAATACCAGAATCACACCCAGAATGATTAATAAAATGACTAATCCCTTTGCCGGTTTTGGGGCGTGAGCAGCTTGTGGAGAGGGTGCCGTCTTTGAAGGAGGTGGTGGAGGATAAGAAGGCACAGGTGGGATATATGCGGGCGGTATGTAAGCCGGCGTAGGTGGTACTGCAGGCGGAATTGGAGGAGCCAGTGGAATTGGAGGAACTGGTGGAGGAGTTGGTTTGGAAGCAGAACTCACCCTGAGAGACGATACTGTTGCCGAAGGATCAAACGCATTCACAACATAGTAGATCACCACCCGTTCGCCAATGGTAATTGTCGTTCCGGGCGTCAACAATACAGGTGTTGTCAAACGCTGGTTTAAAATAAAACTACCGTTGGTGGATCCCAAATCTTCATAAATATAATTCTCGCCCTGCCGAATCAAACGTGCGTGCCGGCGCGATACTTCCGGATCATTTATCGTGATATCGTTATTCACATCGCGGCCCAGAAATATTTCTGGATTTTCCAAAACGAATTCCGTTCCTGCAGTTGGCCCACTTTGTAAGATCAATTTATATAATTTCGTCATGAATGCCTCCTCATCATATGTCTTTTTTAGTTTAGCAATGCCTGAATTGAAAGTCAACCAAAATTCAATATTGATTTTAGCTTAAAATAGGGGAGCAATCGATCGATCGAATAAAAAATAAAACTAAAAATCCTGACATNNCGCAGGAAATCTGCCTTGGCCGAAGCCTATCGCATCAAACCTGTCAGGAGCAGTTCCGTTTGTTGGGTGTTGGCTCAAAACCGGTGATGCAGCAGCACGAACACAGCAGGGTATTCTTCTTATACCATGATTAATTCAAACTGTGTAGTGTCGTTCAGCCAAGGCCTGATTTGTAAATGCAGTAAAATTGTGCCATGCAAGAAACACTTCGGCTATTTATTGCAATTGAACTTAATCCAGAAATTCATCTGAATCTCGCCCGGATAGCAGTAGAGTTAAAAAAGGAGCGTAATGATGAGATTCGCTGGGTGAATCCAGATAATATTCATCTCACCTTAAAGTTTTTAGGCGATACACCACAGCGAAATATATCTAGTCTCTCTGAAACCTTGAAACAAACAGTCTTTGGTTTTTTACCATTTGAGATTGTAGTCAAGGGGACGGGTTGTTTTCCGGATGCACGGCACCCGCGCGTCCTTTGGGCCGGCGTGAATGCCCCTGTTACCCTTTTTGAACTGCAAAGTAATATTGATCGCGCTCTTCTGACGATTGGCATTCCCAAAGAAAATAGACCGTTTTCTCCTCATCTCACCCTGGCCAGGCTATCAGATAGAACTCCCGAAGCCGTAAATTCAAAAGAACCCCAAAAAGCAGCCCCTTTTCAAAATACTGTTTTTGGTCAAATGTTGGTAGAGCGTGTTACACTGTTTCAATCCACTTTAACGCCCCGCGGGCCCATCTACACTGCCCTGGTGCGTTTGCCTCTGAAGAGTACGGGGTAATTATGTTAAAATCTATTCAAAAAAATTGAGGTGTCAACTGAAAGCACTTGATAAAGCACATTCCATCGTCTCGGTACTCGAAGACAAAAAAGCTGAAAAAATATTACTTTTGGATATTCATGAAGTCGCTTCTTTTACCGATTATTTCATCATCTGCAACGGCTCCAGCGATCGTATGTTGTACGCCCTGGCTGCCTCTGTGCGCGATTATGCCAAGCAAGAGCTAAAAGAACCCCTTGAAATTGAGGGGAATCCGCGTGACGGTTGGTTGGTAGTGGATCTGGGTGATGTTGTCGTTCACCTCTTCAGCGAGGAACTGCGCGATTATTACAAACTGGAACAGCTTTGGGAAAAAGGCAAGCGACTATTGAGCTTACAATAATAAAAAAATACTCCTGATATCAGGAGCATTTTTTTGAAAGTTAATTAAGAGCTGCCAGCACTTCCTGGCTGTGACCGGCCGGTTTTACCTCAGCGAATACTTTCTTGATCTTTCCATCCGGACTGATGAGGTATGAAGTGCGGAATATTCCGTCAAACTCTTTGCCCATCATCTTCTTGGTTCCCCAAACTCCATATTGCTTACATACAGCATGGTCAGTATCTGCCAACAGATTAAAAGGAAGATGGTATTTGGCTTTAAATTTGGCATGTGAGGCAACTGAATCGGCACTGATACCAATAATCACCACCCCCGCTTTCTCATAAGCAGAATAATCATCACGAAAGCTGCACGCCTCTGCTGTACACCCGGGTGTATCATCCTTCGGATAGAAATACAGCAATACGTTTTTCCCTTTGTAATCTGATAACCGGTGAATCTTGCCGGTTTCATCAGCGAGAGAGAATTCAGGAGCAATTCCATTTTCTTTGAGTAGCATATATTCCTCCTATTTCTATCTAATTATACCTATTTTTAATCAGGAAGAATAGCCGTTTTCCAACCCAGGTGATCCACTTTATATCCGGTCAAAATCAAATTTATCTTCTTTAGGTGTTAATTTCCCATCATTTTAAATTACGAGCCCGATTGAGTCGCTCTTTTACCTGCTCCAACCGGATATCTTTAAGCTACATAACTCTCCTGTAAAAGTTCAATCTTTCCAGGGAAGCAGCGCAATAAATTGATCCATTGTGTATTCCTGCCGTACTTCCATACGACTCAGACAATAAAGGTTACGAACGTTTTGTATAAAGGTAGTATTCAGGCACACCGCGCTGGTATAACCAGCTTTAGAAGTGTAAGTAATGATCCTGTCATCGATCACACCAAATGGATAAGCAAGGGATTTTACATTCATACCGTAATCCTTATCCAACTTGAGAAGGGACATACGAATTTCATACTGCAAATTATCTTCATTTTTTGATAGATCTAAGTGAGACATGGTGTGGCTGCCGATTTCCCAGCCGGCAGATTGCAACTGAGTGAGCTGATCAGCAGTATCATACCCATCCGCCCCTATCCACTTGACAATGATATAAGCAGTTCCCACAAACCCATATTTTTGCATGATCGGGAGGGCGTTGGTCACGACATCCTGGTTGCCGTCATCAAAAGTGATCACCACAGCACGTTCGGGAAGCTGCCCGCCGCTGATGAGAACATTAGCCAACTGCGAAATAGTGATCGTTTGATAATGGTGGTCAAAAAGCCATTTCATTTGAGTTTCAAATACAGCCGGTGTCACAATATAACGATTCCCAGTTGAATCCTCGCTGATATGATGATAAAGCAAAATGGGCACTGTCACATCCTGTCCCGCTTTAACTGTGATCAGCGCTGGGGTTGAAGTCAGTGTGGGTGCTGGCGTTTCGGTCGGCAAAGGAGTTGCCGTTTCCGGCACAACAGTTGGAATTGCTGAAGCAACCTGAGTTGCTGTAGGTGTAGCCGATGGCTTTTGAATAAGGGGCCCGGATGCACCTGAGCAAGCCGATAAGGATAGAATTGCTCCTACAAAAAAAACGCAGATAAACATTTTTTTAATAAAGATTCGTGTCATTTTTTTTACCTATAAGATCATCACATCAACTTCGGAATGAGCCATCTTACCAGTTTCATCTGCGCTGATCTTCATCAACCCATCCGCACTGGCTAATTGAAAGATCAAATTACTTTTAAAAAAGATTGGTTCGGCTTCTACATGATCTTGTTTCTGAACAAGCTTTACCGGAATCCACTCTTCGCGTCCGGCCGACGAGGCCACATTAACGGATAGAATTGCTTTCACAAAGGGGATTGGCGAATCGCTCGTTTGCCCGAGCATCCATTTTAGCATAGGTTTGACAAAGAATTGTGCAATCACCAGTGCGCTGATGGGGTTACCCGGTAAACCAATCACCGGTTTGCCGTCGCAAACAGCCAGGATCGTCGGCTTTCCGGGGCGGATATTGATGCCGTGGATTAGAACACCCGGTTTTCCCATCTGCCGGATCACATCAGCGCTCATATCCCTTGAACTGGCAGATGAACCGGCAGTGACAACAACCGCATCTGCCTCACCATATGCCTGACGCATTGACCGTTCCATTTGTTCCAGGTTATCCGGAATGATCGGGTAAAGCTTGAACTCCCCTCCGTTTTGTTCAATGAAAACCGCAAGTGCTTCACTATTGATATCCCTTACCTGACCGGGTTCAGGAGTTTGTTCCGCAGAAATCACTTCATCACCGCTGGAGAGAACAGCAATCAAAGGCTTCTTTGCCACTTTTACCTGGGTATAGCCCAATGCAAATAGTCCCCCCACTTCTGCGGGTCGGATCAATTTTCCAGCAGGGATCACTTCATCACCAGGCTCGACGTCTTCTCCCTTAAAGATCACATTTTCGCCTTGAGAGACCGTTTTGAAGACTTCCAGATCACCCTGTGCAGTGATGAGTGATTGTTCCAACATCACCACCGCATCTGCGCCTTCGGCTAACATTCCCCCAGTGTGAATCAATGCGGCTTCACCGCTGTTGATTGTCAAAATAGGAGTTGTTCCCATCGGCAGTTCACCAATGATCTTCAAATGAGCGGGCAAACTCTCGCTTGCGCCAAAGGTATCCACCGCTCGGACTGCGTAACCATCCATGGCACTGCGTGAGAAAGCCGGCAGGTATTCCTTTGACACGATAGGTTCTGCCAGCACGCGTCCCACCGCCCGGATCGAAGCGACAATCTCCGAATTGGGATGCGCGATCCCCAAATTCTCAAAGAATATCTGTTTTGCTTCATTTACCGAATGGAGTTTTAAAAATTCAGGCATCGATTAATGTGTCCACAAAGAAAGAACGGTCAGATAGGCCATCACCGCAAAAGTGCTGACCGCGGCCAGACGCAGCATCCACCAGCGTGGTTTTGCTCCGTCTGCTATCCTTTGTACCAGGATGATCTCAAGAATTCCCAACGGAAGCGCCAGAAAGATTGGCCAGGCCAAAGCCCAGGATAGTTTTAATAGAACAAATCCACCGACCAACAGGAAACCCAAAAGAATGGAAAGGTTATGCAACGTCATCGCGTGCTGCCAACCCATTAGTACCACCATCGAACCGGTAGCATGTTTTAGATCGAAGGCAAAATATTCCAATGAGACAGCCACTTTCATTGCTAAATACACAAAAGTTAACGAAAAAGTCATCATGCCAAGCAATGGATGCACAGTCGCATCTTGCAGTAAAAACGCGATCGCAGGAAAAAGATTACACACCAGCACTGCCTCGATCAATTCACCGTATCCGCGCCGCTCAAGCCGCAGCGGAGGTACGGCCGCACCATAAGCCAAGAGCACTGCAATTCCCAATGCCATGATCTCAGAAATATTAATTGCTTTGCGGATCGTCAACACAAAGATGACCCCCGCTGCTACACCCAGGGCAACTAAAGCAATCTGCAAAAGTATATTTCGCTGGATTTCTTTTAGATGGATAAAATCCGGCTCTTCCCCTTTTATCTCTTTTGAAAAATTTGCAGCAGGAAGATCTTCCGGAAATGTAAAAAATGCAGACAGGAAGTTTTTAGCCAGCAGAATGAAAATCACCAGGGTGGACCCCAGGACCGCATTCAGCCAATTGATGTTTAATCCTAAAAAATGAACGATCCCCAATCCCAGGGCATAGGTTAACAATCCCCCTAGAAGTAAAAATGGTTGAGCGATTCGTACAATAGTTACCAGTAAAGATTCTTTCTTTTCCATAAATCACTCTCTATCTCGGGTCAAATACATTTTCCGGGGTTCCACTCATTACTGTGCAGTTGTTGGTGAAGGAGTAGCCGTCGCTTTTAGCAGCGGAGAAGTGGGAGATGGCGTTGGCGTCTCTGTTCCGGAAGCAGCCCCACCGGTGATTGTGAACCGTCCTGAGGTTTTCCAGGTGGAGCCAACGAAAATCTGGACTTCATAATCTCCAGGTGAGCATTGATTCTGAGGACAGGGGTAATCGGTATACCCGTATCCGCCAGAACTCACCTTCCAAACCTTTGATTCAATATACACAGGTTTTCCGGCCAATAGCCAGACGCCTGTCCATTGCACTCCCAAAGCCATTTGCTGGTAAGAAAATCCGCCATAGAGATGTTGCACGCTGGATGGGAAAGTCGTTTCATTATCCGTAACTATGCCATCTTTGCTCAGCTTTGTGGCAAATTGCAGCGGACTGAATTCTGAATTAGCATCCGGGCCAACTGGAGTTTGCACCGTTTGCTGTGCTTCCTGAGGGAATTCGGGGGTATAGGTATATTGCAGCGTTTCGGTAATAGTTGGTGTAAGGGTATCTTTGGGTGTCTGGGTAATTGTAGGAGTGAGGGTAATGGTAGGGGTATTAGTAACCGTAGGTGAAGGTGGAAAATAACGATACGCCACCGGTTCTCCGAAACGGGAAATAATCAAAGCCACTATGCCCAAACCAATAGCCAGGAAAAATAATTTCCAACCATGGGCAATCAAATCCCGCCGTTTGCGAAAGAATTCCAAATGCAAACCTAATCGGATAGACCGATAGCCAAAAATAATACTGGCAAGGAGCCCCAACCCCAGAAAAACAATGATTACTTTTACAGTAGTTGCAATATCGATATTCATTTTCTCTTCGATTTAACATGCAAATTATAGCATGCTCAGTTAAGGTTAATAATTATTCTTGATTGATCGATAACTTTTTTCTATCCGAAGAATCAAGAAAGCGATTTATGCCCCAATTTCCTGGCGCGTTTCCGTTTTTCGATTACGACGCAGTACATTCAAGATCCTGGGTAACACTTGTTGATAAAGAGTATAACCGACCGGGTTGATCACATAATCCCACGCGCCACAAGTTCGCAGCACGCTGGCTCCCAAACCCTCTTTGAAGCGAAATACCCCAAACATAGAATCCGTTTCATCAAAATGGTCGGGGGCTCCCCACAGATCGTAGACCAGACAGCCCTTTAATTTCGCTATACGCATCGCTTCCCACTGCAGCAAATTGTTGGGCATTTTTTCGCGGTGTAACCCGGTGGACATGCCGTAAAGATACCAGGCAGTTTTCCCCAGGGTAAACAACATCAATCCCGCCACCATCTGACCATCCACTTCAGCCACCAAGGGAGCTAACATACCCGCTTCAAAAAATGAATTCCAGACTGAAAGATAATATTCCTGATTGCGAATCACAAACCCATCACGCACCGAGGTTTCGGCATACATTTTATAGAGNNTTGCGAAATTGCACCTGGCTCTCTGAATAACGCCAACCAGCTTGTTTCATTTCCTGAAGCACGTCTTCGCCTACCGGGTCTTCCCAGGCATCTTCTCGGCCAGGTACACCGGTACCCAAACGAAGTTCAGGATCAATCTTCAAGAAGATGATATGCTCTTTGCGGGCAAAATCGATCAGGTCAGAGAAAACCTGCGTTCGCAGTGGTTTATCCGCCCAATCCAACATTGGACCTCGCGGAATGTATCCGATGGATATCTTTGGACCGATCCTGGCAAACGTCACTGTGCGAATCAGGAATAATGCAGCCGCAAGTGGATTCCCTTCTGCATCCGGCCACATCAAAGGAACGGCTCTCCAACCCACTTCTGCTTTGATATTGGCCCATTCATAGGTTTGTAGCAGGTGTGAACCCGGAATTTTTTGGATCAATTCATCCCAGGTCGAATCAAGCGGAAGCACTTTAACCATTCTTTTTCTCCGCCAACCAATCCTGAATGGATGCTAACGCACTCATCCCCGCTAAAGGCAGAGCTGGCAACTCATCCGGCATGAAAAATTTTACAGCCAGAGTTTCATCAGATAAACTCAGCTCACCGCCGTTGATCGTTGCAGAATACATTAAGACCACACCGCTTCCGCGTGGATCGTCATCATAAAAATAGGCACCCGCAAGGTAATTGGCAGAAACGACCAACCCGCATTCTTCCAGGGTTTCGCGCTCCGCTGCATGCGGTGGATATTCGTCCACCTCTACGTAGCCGGATGGAAAATGCCAGGTTTCCTTGAATGGAGGGTTTTTCCTTTGAACAAGCAGTAGTTTACCTTCCAACTCGATTCGGCAGCCTGCGCTTACTTTTAATTGCTCATAATTGATCCAACCACAAACCGAACAGAACTCGCGTTCGCGGTTTTCGATCCATTTCGTTTGTAGTTGGGAACCACAGATCAAACAATAATGCGCCAAGCTCAATCCTCCTGCCTGCCGCGGACTTTCATCACCTGCATATACAGTTGATAAAGGGAGGAGTAATAAATGCGATCCCATGAACCTACCGTGCGCAGAATTTTTCCACCAAAACCACGCTTAAACCGGTACACTCCCCAGAGACCTTTATGGCTTTCTTTCCCGGTAAAAACCTTCTCAAGCTCATCTTCATCCAGATCAGGAATACCCCACAAATCGTATTGTGTACATCCTTTAGCTTTCGCCCAGCGGATGGCCTCCCATTGAAGCAGATAAGTCGGCATACGGTTGCGTTCAACATCCGTGGAAGCACCATACATATACCAGGCTGTCTTCCCCTGAGCAAAGACCATGATCCCGGCGATGGGTTGGCCCTCATAATAGGCAAACAATAGATCACATTTTCCGGTCTGATGAAACAAATCATAGGCTTTTTGATAATACGACTCAATATGTACACCAATCCCGTCGCGTTTCCCGGTGATGGTCATCATTTTTTGAAAAGCGGTTAGATCCTCTGCTACTTTAACCGTGATCTCTTTTTTTTCAGCCAGGTGAATGTTATAGCGTGTTTTTTGTTTCATCGCCGCCATGATATGCTCTTCATTTTCCGCGATTGGAATGAAGATTGTGCGGCGCGGTTGAATAGGGTGTGAATGTTTCCAACCCGGTTCATGAAACAAAGACAAACTTTCACGATCTTCCCACAGATCAGGTTCAACTTTCAAAAAGATCGCTTTTTGCTCACGACAAAGAGCATCTATTTCGGGCATCAGATCGCGCCAGTTCTCACCAATCGGTCCTTTGGGAATATACCCCAGGGAAAAACCGCCGGGAATTGAACGAAATAGTATCTGCGCCCCGCTGCCATTTTTAACAATGCGCTCGGCCTTCCAGCCAAAGGCAGTCTTTAATTCACCCCAATCACCAGTTTGTAGGAGGTGCGCTTCGGGATGAGCATTAATAAATTTATTCCAATCAGAGTAACTACTTTTCATGATTGATCGATCGAGGTCAATTCCAATGGAGGGGTACTGGCAACTGCTGAGCCAGGGATCACCTGATCCACTAAAGTAACGATTTCATCTGTTTTTCCGGTTGCTGCCAAATGTAACAATTCGTTTACCTTTTCCTGCAGCGCTTCATCACGCAAATTCGCCGGATCATCAAATTGGAAAATATCGGGGTGTTGGGTAGGAATATACTGTTCGCCTGCTTCCCAGAGGTCCTCACTCAACTTCTCACCAGGTCGTATACCGGTAAAGATAATTTCTATATCCTTCCCAGGTTCCAATCCTGATAGGCGGATCAAATCTTCGGCCAAATCCACAATGCGAACCTGCTGCCCCATATTCAAAATAAAGGTTTCGCCACCTTTACTCATCCCGGCTGCCTGCAAGACCAAATATACAGCCTCAGGGATCGTCATAAAATATCGTTTCATATCTGGATGAGTAATTGTGATCGGTCCACACCTAGCAATCTGTCGTTTGAATAAGGGTACAACG